>NZ_CP135972.1 GCF_032463525.1 Pseudomonas sp. DTU_2021_1001937_2_SI_NGA_ILE_001
GCATCAGGCGCCAGCCAACGGCGCCACACTGGCGATCGCCTGTTCGAAGTCGCGCACGAAGCGCGGGGTGTCGAACAGTGGCGAGGTGGCGCGGTTGGCGGCCAGGCGCTGGCGCAGGCCCGGCAGCAGCTGGGCGTCGGTGGCCAGTTGCACGGCGCGTGCTTCGTAGTCGGCCAGAGTGGTGGTGATCAGTTCCGGCAGTTCCAGGGCAGTCAACAGCGCCCCGGCCATGCGCGAAGCGAAGGTGCGGCCTGAACGGGTCAGCACCGGCAGGCCCATCCATAACGCATCGTTGGCCGTGGTGCCGGCATTGAACGGGTAGGCATCGAGGAACAGGTCGGCGGCACTGTAGCGTGCCAGGTACTGGTCCGGGGCCACCCGCGGCGCGAAGATCAGCCGCTGCGTATCGATGCCCTGCCGCTCGGCCCGAGCACACAGGTTGGCCTGCGCCCACTGGTTATCGGCCAGCAGCCACAGCACGCTGTTCGGCACACGTTGCAGAATGCGCATCCAGCTGTCGAACACCTCTTCGTTGAACTTGTAGTTGTTGTTGAACGAGCAGAACACGAAGCGATCGTCCGGCAGGCCGCACTCGGCGCGGCTCGGCAGGGCCGCCACGGGGCGCTGGCGGTCGCTGCACTGGTAGATCTGCGCCAGGTACAGCGGCTTCTCGCTGTAATAGGGGCGCTCCTGGTCGGGGATCAGGTAGCGGTCGGCAATCACGTAGTCGATGCACGGCAGGCCGGTGGTGCCGGGAAAGCCCAGGTAGGTCATCTGCACCGGCGCCGGGCGCCAGGCAAGGATGTTCGGCCGCGCGCCGGAGGTCAGGCCGTGCAGGTCGATGAGCACGTCGATTTCCAGGTTGCGGATGCACTGCGCGGCGGTGGCGTCGTCCATGTCGGCAATGCGCACGAAATGGTCCATGGCGCCCTTGACCCGCTCACGCAGGGCCGAGCCGTCCTCGCGGCTCCAGCAGAAGCCGAACACCTCGAAGCGCTCGCGATCGATCAACTCGAACAGCTCTACGGTCAGCAGCGACACCGCATGCAGACAGAAGTCCGAAGACAGGAAACCGATGCGCAACTTGCCATGCCCATAGCCCGAGGTGGTGGCCAGGGCCGGTACCCGCACGTTGACCCGCTCGCGGACGAAGTGCAGGGCGGCGGCCAGTTGCAGGCCGGGGTCGTCGCTGCCGGCCAGCAACGCCAAGGGTGACGAGGCCTTGAGCAGGTCGCCCAGGCTCACACCCACCGGCGGCACGTACACCGGCCACACGCACTGCTTCTGGCGCAGGTGGACCCAATGCTGGATCACCTTGGGTTGCGCCGGGTCGACCTCCAGGCTCTTGCGCAGCGTGGCTTCGGCCGCCTGCAGCTGGCGGGTTTCTTCCTGCAGGCGGCCCAGGCTGTTGCACACCATCAGGTACAGGTCACGGCTTTCCTGCAGGTCGATCAGGCCCTTGTCGAGGATCGACTGCCAGGTATCGAGCGCCTGCTGCGGCTGTTGCTGGCGCTCCTGCAAGGTGCCCAGGTTGAACCAGGCCTGGGCGAAGCCGGGATTCTGCGCCACGGCCGCGCGGTAGGCCTGCTCGGCGGCGTCGATCTGCCCCAGCTGGGTGAGGGTGACCCCCAGGTTGAACTGCACGATGTAGTGCACCGCCGACTGGCAATGCCCCAGCCAGCGCTGATACAGCGTGGCCACATCGGCAAAGCGCTGGGCAGCGTTGAGGCGCTCGGCGGTCTGCAGCAGCTGCATGGGTTCCAGCGCCGCCCGTTCGGACAATTGCAGGGCCGTGGACAGCGTCAGGTCCAGGTCCGGGCTTTGAAGATTTTCGATCTGCATCAGGGCTCCACCCATAAAAAAATACCGGACTCTTGCGAGCCCGGTATTCGGGTCGGTTGCCGTTTCATCGCTGAAACGGGAACGTCCTTAAGTCACTTGGAGGTGTATCACTGAATATCAGTTAATCCAAGTGTGTACGTCGGTGGCGACCAGCAACTGCACGTTGCCGTCGTTGAAGACGTTATAGCTGGTGCCGTCGACCGTGGCGGTACCCGCGGCTTGCCATTCACCGGCAGCGCCCTGGATGTGCACGCTGTCGTGTTGGTCGCCATTGATGACCATCTGCACCGGTGCGGCGGCACCGCTGCCGGTGTCCACCTGGCCGGCCTGGCCCAGCGCCGCAACCGCCTTGGCGTCCACGGTCAGGGTGGAGGCCGCACCGTTGTCGGACGCCAGGTCGATGGCGCCCAGCTTGCCGACCACTTCAGGGTTCAGCTGAGTGAGGTCGATGGACTGGTCACCGCCTGCCTGCGTGTGGAACCACACGTCGGCAATGGTGTGGGTATGGCCATCGCTGGTCTCGAAGCTGGCCTGCAGACCGATCAGGTTGCCGTGGTTCAGCTCGACAGTCTTGGCCACATCCAGGTTGAACTGGGTGATGCCCAGGTCTTTCAGGCTGTGCATCTCGCCTTGATCGCTGATGCCATCGTGGTTGCTGTCGACCCACACCTGCAGGGCGCTGAACAGCTGGTCACCGGAGTTGATCACGCCGTCGTGATTGCTGTCCAGGCTCTTCAGTGCTTCGAAACCGTCCTTGGCCAGCGAACCGTCAGCCAGGCGGAAGGCCGAACCGAACAGCTCGGAACCATCGTTCACCACACCGTCGCCGTTGCGGTCCAGGGCCAGCAGGCCGTCACCGCCGGCAGTCCAGCCAGTGCTTTCCTTATGGCCATCGGCATTGAGGTCGAACTTCGTGCCGTTGAGCAGGTGCGTGGTCTGCACGCCGTCACCGTTGAGGTCCAGGACCAGCGGGGTCGACAGCGCCATGGCGTCGACCTGGGTGGAACTCATCGCCTGGATCTGCGCAGTGGTGAAGGCGTTCACCTGGGTCATGCTCAGGTGCGACAGCTGCGCGGTGGTCAGGGCCTGGATCTGCGTGGTGGTCAGGGCCGCCACCTGGGCGGTGGTCAGCGCCGCGGTGTCCGCCGTTTCGATCGCTGCGATCTGCGCGGTGGTCAGGGCGGCCAGGTCAGCGGTCTGCATGGCCGCGAACTGGGTCGACTTGAGCGCCACGATCTGAGCGGTGGTCAGCGCCGCCGCCTGAGCGGTGGTGAGAGCCACGATCTGCGCGGTGGTCAGCGCCGCGACATCAGCGGTTTCCATCGCCGCCACCTGAGTGGTGGTCAGCGCGGCAACCTGGGCGGTGGTCAGGCCAGCGACCTGAGCGGTGCTCAGAGCGACGATCTGCGCCGTGGTCAGGGCGGCTGCCTGGGCCGTGGTCAGGGCCGCGATGCTGGTGACCGGCAGAGCGGCCACATCGACGGTTTCCATCGCGGCGATCTGCGCGGTGGTCATGGCCGCGACCTGGGTCGCCTTCAAGGCTGCGACCTGGGCAGTACCCAGTGCCACGACCTGGGCGGTGGTCAGCGCCGCAACATCGGCGGTTTCCATCGCGGCGATCTGGGTCGGTTTCAGCGCCGCGACCTCAGCGGTGGTCAGGTTGGCCACTTGCGCGGTGGTCAGCGCGACGACCTGAGCGGTGGTCAGGGCCGCGACATCGGCAGTTTCCATGGCCGCCACTTGCGCGGTAGTCAGGTTGGCCACCTGGGCGGTGGTCAGGGCTGCGGTTTGCGCGGTGGTCAGCGCGACGATCTGTGCGGTGGTCAGCGCCGCCACGTCGGCCGTCGGCAGGGCTGCGATTTGCGCGGCGGTCAGGCCGGGCACCTGAGCGGTGGTCAGCGCGGCCGCTTGCGCGGTGGTCAGGCCAGCCACGGCAGCGGTGCTCAGCGCGGCCAGGTCGGCGTTCTGCAGAGCGGCGACTTGCGCGGTGGTCAGCGCGGCGACCTGGGTGGACTTGAGCGCTGCCGCTTGCGCGGTGGTCAGCGCCACCACCTGGGCAGTGGTCAGGGCCGCCACTTGCGCCGTAGTCATCGCAGCCACCTGGGTCGGTGTCAGCGCAGCGAAGTCGACGGTCTCCAGGGCAGCCACTTGTGCAGTGGTCAGGGCCGCCACTTGCGCGGTGGTCAGCGCCGCTGCCTGAGCGGTGGTCAGGGCCACCACCTGGGCCGTGGTCAGGGCCGCCACGTCCGCAGTGGTCAGAGCCGACACCTGGGCAGGCTTGAGCGCAGCCACCTGAGCGGTGGTCAGCGCCGCGGCTTGCGCGGTGGTCAGGCCAGCGACTTGAGCCGTGGTCAGCGCCGCCACGTCAACGGTTTCCATGGCCGCCACTTGCGCGGTGGTCAAGGCGGTGACTTGTGCCGGCTTGAGGGCCGCCACTTGTGCGGTGGTCAGGGCCACGACCTGGGCCGTGGTCAGGGCCGCCACGTCCGCGGTGGTCAGCGCACCGACCTGGGCTACGGTCAGACCCGGCACCTGAGCGGTGGTCAGGGCCGCCACTTGCGCGGTGGTCAGCGCCGCGATGGCTGCGGTGCTCAAGGCACCCAGGTCAGCGTTCTGCAGGGCAGCCACCTGGGCGGTGGTCAGGGCAGCGACCTGGGTCGACTTCAGGCTGGCGGCCTGAGCTGTGGTCAGGGCGACGACCTGGTCGGTGGTCAGGGCAGCGACCTGCGCGGTGGTCAGGGCCCCCACGTTGGCTACGTTCAGCGCGGCGAAGTCTGCGGTGGTCAGCGCCGCTACTTGCGCGGTGGTCAGGTTGGCCACTTGTGCAGTAGTCAGGGCCGCCGCTTGCGCGGTGGTCAGCGCAGCCACTTGAGCCGTGGTCAGCGCCGCCACGTCGGCGGTCTGCATGGCACTGATCTGTGCTGGCTTGAGGGCCGCAATCTGGCCGGTGGTCATGGCTGCGTATTGGCCAGTGGTCAGGGCAACAATCTGCGCGGTGGTCAGCGCCGCCACGTCGACAGTTTCCATGGCCGCCACTTGCGCGGTGGTCAGGTTGGCCACCTGGGCGGTGGTCAGCGCAGCAGTTTGCGCGGTGGTCAGCGCCACAACCTGGCCGGTGGTCAACGCAGCGACGTCGGCGGTCGGCAGGGCCGCGATCTGTGCGGCGGTCAGGCCTGGCACCTGGGCAGTGGTCAGCGCCGCCACCTGAGCGGTGGTCAGGCCGGCCACGGCCGCGGTGGTCAGCGCAGCCAGGTCGGCGTTCTGCAGGGCCGCCACCTGGGCGGTGGTCAGTGCAGCGACCTGAGTCGGTTTCAGCGCCGCCGCTTGCGCGGTGGTCAACGCCACCACCTGAGCGGTGGTCAGGGCTGCTACCTGCGCGGTGGTCAGGGCACCGACGCTGGCGACCGGCAGGGCTGCGAAGTCAACGGTTTCCAGGGCAGCGACCTGCGCGGTGGTCAGGGCTGCAACCTGCGCGGTGGTCAGGGCAGCCGCCTGGCCGGTGGTCAGCGCGACAACCTGGGCGGTGGTCAGGGCGGCCACTTCAGCCGTGGTCAGCGCCGATACCTGGGCAGGCTTGAGCGCGGCCACTTGGGCAGTGGTCAGGGCTGCCACTTGCGCGGTGGTCAGGCCAGCCACTTGGGCGGTGGTCAGGGCTGCGATGTCGACGGTCTCAATGGCCGCCACCTGAGCGGTGCTCATGGCCGCGAGCTGGGTCGGTTTCAGTGCAGCCACCTGGGCAGTGGTCAGACCGACGACCTGGCCAGTGGTCAGGGCCGCCACCTGGGCGGTGGTCAGGGCGCCGATGCTGGCAGCGGGCAGAGCGGCCAGGTCAACGGTTTCCAGCGCGGCCACCTGGGCGGTGGTCAGTGCCGCCACTTGGGCAGTGGTCAGCGCCGCCGCCTGGGCAGTGGTCAGAGCCACGACCTGAGCCGTGGTCAGCGCGGCCACGTCGGCAGTCTGCATGGCACTGATCTGCGCTGGCTTGAGGGCCGCAATCTGGCCGGTGGTCATGGCAGCGTACTGGCCAGTGGTCAGGGCAACGATCTGCGCGGTGGTCAGCGCCGCCACGTCGACAGTTTCCATGGCCGCCACTTGCGCGGTGGTCAGGTTGGCCACCTGGGCGGTGGTCAGCGCGGCGGTCTGCGCGGTGCTCAGCGCCACCACCTGGGCGGTGGTCAGCGCCGCGACATCGGCGGTCGGCAGGGCCGCGATCTGCGCGGCGGTCAGGCCTGGCACCTGGGCAGTGGTCAGCGCCGCCACCTGAGCGGTGGTCAGGCCGGCCACGGCGGCGGTGGTCAGTGCGGCGAGGTCGGCGTTCTGCAGGGCCGCCACTTGCGCGGTGGTCAGTGCAGCCACCTGAGTCGGTTTCAGCGAAGCCGCCTGGGCGGTAGTCAGTGCGACAACCTGGTCGGTGGTCAGCGCCGCCACCTGCGCGGTGGTCAGGGCACCGACGCTGGCGACCGGCAGGGCCGCGAAGTCTACGGTTTCCAGGGCCGCCACCTGCGCAGTGGTCAAGGCAGCGACCTGCGCGGTAGTCAGCGCGGCTGCCTGGCCGGTGGTCAGGGCGACAACCTGCGCGGTGGTCAGCGCGGCCACTTCAGCAGTGGTCAGCGCCGATACCTGGGCAGGTTTCAGCGCGGCCACCTGAGCGGTGGTCAGGGCGGCGACTTGCGCGGTGGTCAGGCCAGCCACCTGAGCGGTGGTCAGGGCCGCGATGTCGACGGTTTCAATCGCCGCCACCTGAGCGGTAGTCATGGCCGCGAGTTGAGTCGGCTTCAGTGCAGCCACCTGGGCAGTGGTCAGCGCGACAACCTGGGCGGTGGTCAGCGCGGCCACTTCAGCAGTGGTCAGGGCACCGACCTGGGCAACGGTCAGGCCGGGCACCTGGGCGGTGGTCAGCGCAGCCACCTGCGCAGTGGTCAGGCCGGCGATGGCAGCGGTGCTCAAGGCACCCAGATCGGCGTTCTGCAGGGCCGCCACTTGCGCGGTGGTCAGGGCAGCGACCTGGGTCGACTTCAGGCTGGCAGCCTGAGCGGTGGTCAGGGCAACGACCTGGTCGGTGGTCAGCGCAGCCACCTGAGCGGTGGTCAGGGCACCGACGCTGGCGACCGGCAGAGCCGCGAAGTCAACGGTTTCCAGGGCAGCGACCTGCGCGGTGGTCAGGGCTGCAACCTGCGCGGTGGTCAGGGCAGCCGCCTGACCGGTGGTCAGCGCGACAACCTGCGCGGTGGTCAGGGCGGCCACTTCAGCAGTAGTCAGCGCCGATACCTGGGCAGGTTTCAGCGCGGCCACCTGAGCGGTGGTCAGGGCTGCCACTTGCGCGGTGGTCAGGCCGGCTACCTGGGCAGTGGTCAGCGCAGCAACGTCAACGGTTTCCAGCGCAGCGACTTGCGCGGTGGTCAGCGCAGCCACCTGGGTCGGTTTCAGCGCGGCCACTTGCGCGGTGGTCAGGGCGACGACTTGGCCCGTGGTCAATGCCGCCACTTGTGCGGTGGTCAGCGCGGCGACGCTGGCGGCTGGCAGCGCGGCCAGGTCAACGGTTTCCAGGGCTGCGACCTGAGCAGTGGTCAGGGCAGCGACCTGGCCGGTGGTCAGCGCGGCCGCCTGGCCGGTAGTCAGGGCCACAACTTGTGCGGTGGTCAGTGCGGCCACCTCAGCGGTGGTCAAAGCTGCAACCTGAGGTGCCTTGAGGGCCGCGATCTGGCCAGTGGTCAGGGCTGCAACCTGGGCAGTGGTCAGGCCGGCCACTTGAGCGGTGGTCAGCGCCGCGATGTCGACGGTCTCAATCGCCGCCACCTGAGCGGTGCTCATGGCTGCGAGCTGGGCCGGTTTCAGCGCCGCGACCTGGGCCGTGGTCAACGCGACAACCTGGCCGGTGGTCAGCGCCGCCACTTCGGCGGTGGTCAGGGCGCCGACTTGAGCCACGCTCAGGCCTGCGACCTGGCCGGTGGTCAGCGCCGCGACCTGGGCAGTGGTCATGCCGGCGATGGAGGCGGTGGTCAGGGCGGCCAGGTCGGCGGTCTGCATGGCTGCCACCTGGGCGGTGGTCAAGGCAGCGACCTGGGTCGGTTTAAGCGAAGCCGCTTGCGCGGTGGTCAGCGCCACCACCTGGTCGGTGGTCAGGGCAGCGACCTGCGCGGTGGTCAGCGCGCCGACGTTAGCTGCGCTCAGGGCAGCGAAATCAACGGTTTCCAGCGCGGCCACCTGAGCGGTGGTCAGGGCCGCCACCTGAGCGGAAGTCAGTGCGGCAGTCTGGGCGGTGGTCAGGGCAACCACTTGCGCAGTGGTCAGCGCGGCCACTTCAGCGGTGGTCAGCGCCGCGACCTGAGGTGCCTTGAGGGCAGCGATCTGGCCAGTGGTCAGCGCAGCCACCTGGGCGGTGGTCAGGCCCGCCACTTGGGCAGTGGTCAGCGCAGCGACGTCAACGGTTTCCAGCGCGGCCACTTGCGCAGTGGTCAGCGCCGCGACCTGGGTCGGCTTCAGTGCAGCCACTTGGGCAGTGCTCAGCGCCACGACCTGACCAGTGGTCAGGGCCGCCACTTGCGCGGTGGTCAGCGCGGCGACGCTGGCGGCTGGCAGGGCAGCCAGGTCAGCGGTTTCCAGGGCTGCGACCTGAGCAGTGGTCAGCGCCGCGACTTGCGCGGTGGTCAGGGCCGCGGTTTGTGCGGTACCCAGGGCAACGACCTGGGCGGTGGTCAGGGCGGCCACTTCGGCAGTGGTCAGGGCCGAGACCTGAGCAGGCTTCAGCGCAGCCACCTGGCCAGTGGTCAGCGCAGCGACTTGGGCTGTGGTCAGCGCCGCAACCTGAGAGGCGGTCAGCGCGGCCACATCGACGGTTTCCAGCGCGGCGACCTGGGCGGTGGTCAGGGCAGCAATTTGCGTGGTTTTCAGCGCAGCCACCTGGGCGGTACTGAGGGCAACGACCTGAGCGGTGGTCAGCGCGGCCACTTCAGCGGTGGTCAGCGCACCCACCTGGGCGACGGTCAGACCTGGCACCTGGGCGGTGGTCAGCGCAGCCACCTGAGCGGTGGTCATGCCGGCCACCGCAGCGGTGCTCAGCGCGGCCAGGTCGGCATTCTGCAGGGCGGCCACCTGAGCGGTGGTCAGCGCGGCGACCTGGGTCGGTTTCAGCGCCGCCGCTTGAGCGGTGGTCAACGCGACGACTTGTGCAGTGGTCAGTGCAGCGACCTGGGCCGTGGTCAGGGCACCGACGTTGGTGGCGGTCAGGGCGGCGAAGTCAACGGTTTCCAGTGCGGCGACCTGAGCGGTGGTCAGCGCCGCCACCTGGGCCGAGGTCAGCGCGGCGGCCTGGCCAGTGGTCAGGGCGACAACTTGTGCGGTGGTCAGCGCCGCCACGTCAGCAGTGGTCAGGGCCGAGACCTGGGCAGGTTTGAGTGCCGCGACTTGTGCGGTGGTCAGCGCGGCGGCCTGAGCAGTGGTCAGCGCAGCGATCTGGGCGCTGGTCAGCGCGGCGACATCGACGGTCTCCATGGCCGCCACTTGAGCGGTGGTCAGCGCCGCGACCTGAGTGGTTTTCAGCGAGGTGACCTGGGCGGTGGTCAGCGCCACCACTTGCGCAGTGGTCAGGGCGGCCACCTCGGCGGTGGTCAACGCCCCCACTTGGGCGGCAGTCAGGCCGGGCACCTGGGCGGTGGTCAGGGCCGCGACTTGCGCGGTGCTCAGGTTGGCTACGGCAGCGGTGGTCAGCGCGGCCAGGTCGGCGTTCTGCAGGGCAGCGACCTGAGCGGTGGTCAGCGCGGCAACCTGAGTCGGCTTGAGGGCCGCGGCCTGGGCGGTGGTCAGGGCCACCACCTGGTCGGTGGTCAGGGCAGCGACTTGTGCGGTGGTCAGGGCACCCACACTGGCCACGGGCAGGGCAGCGAAGTCGACCGTTTCAAAGGCGGCGACCTGCGCGGTGCTCAATGCGGCGACTTGCGCGGTGGTCAGGCTCGGTACCTGGGCAGTGGTCAGTGCGGCCACCTGGGCGGTGGTGAAACCGGGGAGCTGGGCGGTGGTGAACGCGGCAACGTTGGCTTTGGTGAAAGCGGGAATCTGAGCGGTGGTCAGCGCGGCAATTTGCACCGTGCTGAAGGCCGCAATGTCTTCGGTGCCGAGACCGGCAATGGTCGTCGTGCTCAAGGCAGCAACTTGTGCGGTAGTCAGCGAAGAAATAAAGCTACTCATAGGGGTGTCCTGTTTTGAGTTGTACCGCAAGGTCAGCGTTGCCGCCGTAGCCAGATGAATAGGCAAGGGATTGCCTGCGTGACTCGGTTAGCGACTGGATTTCTTGAAACATTAAGACTGTTTTTTGATGGCACTTTGCCGTTTTTAGGGTTTTGGTTATAAAAAATTAACTGTAAAAAACGACAAAAATTTTTACATCATGAGATCGTGGGAAAAATTTCCTTAAAAAATCCCGACAGCCGCCGACTTCCTTGGGGCAACACTTGAGTTTTTACCCTTAAGTGATGACCTTTTGCCATCATTTAAAGACACACACTACCCCTCGCTGCGCCGATCAGATGACCGGTCATGTCGGAACAGTCAGTGTCAGGTGTGGATCACAGGTGGACGGCCTGCCCGCCAGGGCGCTGCCTTGACCCTCCCCGGCTCTTGACCTAGTGTGCGTTGCAACCTCCGCTGGCCAGCGGAACACGTCCCCCACCCTCTGCTTAGCCGGCAAGGGCCTTGATCGAGTAATTGATTGTGAAAACCTTCCTCCATGTAGGTTGCGGTCCTAAGAACAAGAGCGGCACGACCAGAGGCTTTGCTTCCGAGCAGTGGCAGGAACTGCGCTTCGATATCGACCAGAGCGTCAACCCGGACATCGTGGGGACCATGACCGACATGTCCCAGGTCAAGGACGCCTCGGTGGATGCGCTGTTTTCCAGCCACAACATTGAGCACCTGTACCCGCATGAGGTCCCGGTGGCATTGGCGGAATTCAAACGTGTACTCAAGCCGGGCGGCTTTCTGGTCATCACCTGCCCCGACCTGCAATCGGTCTGCGCGTTGGTGGCCGAAGACAAGCTGACCGATGCCGCCTATGTCTCGCCCGCCGGCCCGATTGCGCCGATCGACATCCTCTACGGTCATCGCCCGGCCATGGCCAACGGCAATCTCTACATGGCGCACCGTTGCGGTTTCACCAAGCGCGTATTGACCGGCACCCTGCAGGCCGCCGGTTTCGACATGGTCCTGCCGATCCAGCGCACCCACCCGGCCTACGACCTGTGGGCCATCGCCGCCCTGGCGCCGATCACCCACGAAGAAGTCGTGGCCCTGGCCAAAGAGCATTTCCCGGAGTGATGAATAGCTAGCTATATATAAAGCCAGCTAGATAGATGAAGGCCCGGCGGTTTTGTTGGAGCTTGCTCGCGAAGGCCTTCACGCCGCACCAGACCTTTTCGCGAGCAAGCTCGCTCCTACGGGTTCGAGGCCAGGGCCGAGGCCGGTTTCAAGCCGTTCGCACTTTGTTGGAGCGAGCTTGCTCGCGAAGGGCCGCACCACCGCACCAGAGCTTTTCGCGAGCAAGCTCGCCCCCACTACAGGTCAGCCCGAACCGGCACTGCGCCGGGCACCAGCAGTTCCTTGTAGACCTGCACCGTCGCCGCGCACATGCGTTCGGCGGTGAACACCTTCTCGAAACGTGCCCGGGCCTGGGCGCCGAAACGCGCGGCCAGGCCTGGCTCGTCCCACAAGCGGCGCATGGCCTCGCGCAGCGCCGGTGGGTTCTCTGGCGGCACGGCGAGGCCGGTTTCGCCATCGATATTGACGAAGGTGGTGCCGGTGCCGATCTCGCAAGAGATCATCGGCTTGCCATACATCGCCGCCTCCAGCAGGGAAATGCCGAACGCCTCGGAGCGCAGGTGTGACGGGAACACCAGGGCATGGCAGCGCTGCAGCAGGCAGGCCTTGTCTTCGTCGTCCAGGCGCCCGAGGAAGCGCAGGTTGCGCAGCCCCAGGCGCTCGGCCTGGGCCCTGAGTTCCTGTTCCTGCGGCCCGCCCCCCAATAGCAGCACCGGGTAATCCGCGCCCTCCAGGGCATCGAGCAGCGTGTGCAGGCCCTTGTAGTAGCGCAGCACGCCGACGAACAGGAAGAACTTCTCCGGCAGCTGCGCCTGCCAGCGCGCCTGGCACTGCGTCGACACCTGCGGGTAGGCCGCCTCGTCCAACCCGTAGGGCACCACCACGGTCTTGTCGGCGAACGGTTTGAGCGTTGCGCTGCTGCGCTGGTAATTGGGCGAGGCCACCAGAATGCGGTCCATGCTGCCCAGCATGCGGTTCATCAGCGGCGCATAGAACTTCAGCAGGGTGCGCTGCTTGATGATGTCGGAGTGATAACTGAGCACCGTCGGGCGGCCATGGCGGGTGGCGAAGTGCACCAGGTCCATCATCGGCCACGGAAAGTGGAAGTGCACCAGGTCAGCCTCGGCGGCCATGTCCTTGAAGCGCTTGAACACCGCCAGGGAAAACCCCGTGGAGGCCAGGTTGAAGCTCTCCTTGACCCGCACCACCTCATGGTCGGCCACCTGAATGCGCTCCGGCACGGGGTTCGGGCTCAGGGTCAGCACCTGGCCGTCCACGCCCAGCGAGCGGCAGCCCTGGCTGAGCTGGAACATCACCTGCTCGATGCCGCCGGTGGTGTCCGGGTAGTAGGTCTTGAAGAAATGAAGAACGCGCATGAGGTACCTGTTGCTACTGCTGGAAGCAAGATGACGCGGTGAAACCGCTCTAGAACGGGGAGTGTTGTTCGTCTGAAACGCTGGCGTTGCCAGGCAGTAGGAAAAGCCGTGCAAGGCCGAACTTTACCCTTTGAATCCGGCACTAGCCAACCGTAAACAGGGAAATTTCCTGCGTGGGAAATTTCCTTTATAGACTTTACAAAGCCGCTTTTTTCATTTGTTGACCGATAGGCGGGTGTTACACTTTTGCGCTTTTCAACACCCCCCCAGGCAGTCAGGACGTTATGCAGAAAAATCATGAAAACAGCTTGCAGGCTGCACTCAAGGCCTGTAAAGGCGCTTTCATATCAGTTGGTGTCTTCAGCCTCTTTGTCAACGCCCTGATGTTGGTTCCAACCTTCTACATGCTGCAGGTCTACGGTCGAGTACTGACCAGCAACAACGTCACCACCCTGGTGATGCTGACCCTCATCATGTCCATCCTGGTGATCACGTCCGGGACCCTGGAGTGGGTGCGCTCGCGCATCATGGTGCGCGTCAGCACCAAACTCGACGTGCTGCTCAGCCGCCACGTCTACAAAGCCAGCTTCAAGCGCGCGCTGGAAAGCGGCGGCATGGATGCCTCGGCCCAGCCCATGAATGACCTCACCAGCCTGCGCCAGTTCCTCACCGGCAACGGCGTATTCGCGTTTTTCGATGCGCCCTGGCTGCCGATCTACATCGCCGTGATGTTCATGTTCCACCCGTACTACGGCTGGGTGGCCATTGCCAGCGCCATCGTCCTGCTGATCCTCGCCTATGCCAACGAGAAGGTCACCGGCAAGGCCCTGGGCGAAGCCAACAAGGAAAACATCGCCGCCACGCTGAACACCACCAAGAACCTGCGCAACGCCGAAGTGATCGAGTCGATGGGCATGCTCGACACCCTGATCGCACGCTGGAGCCAGCGTCAGCGCAAGGTCCTGTTGCTGCAGTCCAACGCCAGCGACAAGGGCGGTGTGGTCAGCACCCTGTCCAAGACCTTCCGTACCTGGGTGCAGTCGCTGATCCTCGGCCTGGGTGCCTACCTGGCGATCCAGCACGAAATCAACGCCGGCCTGGTGATCGCCGGTTCCGTACTGCTGGGCCGTGCCCTGGCGCCGATCGACCTGATCATCGGCAGCTGGAAAGGCTTCATCAGCGCGCGTACCCAGTACAACCGCCTCAACGACATCCTCGACAAGATGCACGCCGAACCGCAGCGCATGCCGCTGCCGGCGCCGAAGGGCAACATCCAGGTCGAGAACCTGATCATCGGCGCCCCGGGCTCCAAGACCCCGATTCTCAAGGGCATCGGCTTCGGCGTACCGGCCGGTGCCGTGGTCGGCATCATCGGCCCCAGCGCCTCCGGCAAGTCGACCCTCGCCCGTGCCCTGATGGGCGTGTGGGCGCCGCAGCATGGCTCGGTGCGCCTGGACGGCGCCGACCTGCACCAGTGGGACAAAGAGCTGCTCGGCCCGCACATCGGTTACCTGCCCCAGGACATCGAGCTGTTCGAAGGCAGCATCAGCGAGAACATCGCACGCTTCTCCAGCATCGACCCGGAAAAAGTCGTGCAGGCCGCGCAGATCGCCGGCGTGCATGAAATGATCCTGCTCCTGCCCGAAGGCTACGACACGGTGATCGGCAGCGACGGCGTCAACCTCTCCGGTGGCCAGCGCCAGCGCATCGGCCTGGCCCGTGCCCTGTACGGCATCCCCAAGGTGATCCTGCTCGACGAACCGAACTCCAACCTCGACGAGGTCGGCGAACGCGCCCTGGCGCACGCCATCCAGTACCTCAAGCAGGCCGGCTCGACCGTCTTCGTCATCACCCACCGCACCAGCATCCTGTCCCAGCTGGACCGCCTGCTGGTCATGCAGAACGGCGCAATCACCATGTACGGTCCACGTGACCAGGTCATGGAAGAGCTCAACAAGCAACAGCTGGCCGCGCAGAAGCAGGCCCAGGTCAGCGCAGGCACCGCACAGGCCGGTGCCTGACAGGACGACGACACAGATGACTCTTATTCTCGCAGGCAAGACCGACAACTTCGCTGACCTGCCGACGTCGGACCGCAAGATCCGCAACCTCGGCTTCGGCATCCTCCTGGTGGTATTCGGCATTTTCGGCACCTGGGCCGCCGTGGCCCCGCTGGATGGCGCGGTACACGCCCCCGGCGTGGTGACCGTGCAGACCTACCGCAAGACCGTGCAGCACCTCGAAGGCGGCATCGTCAAAGAGATTCTCGTGCGCGACGGCGACATGGTGAAACGCGGCGACCCGCTGATCATCCTCGACGACGGCCAGCTGCGCGCCGAATACGAAGTGGCCCGCAACCAGCTGATCAGCGCCCAGGCCATGGAGGCGCGGCTGATCGCCGAGCGCGATGGCAAGGACCATGTCGATTTCGGCAATATGCTCGACCCTGAAAGCGCCCGTGCCGCCGAGGCCCGTGCCAGTGAAACCCAGGTGTTCAACACCCGCCGCGGCGCGCGCCTGGGCCAGGTCTCGGTGCTGCAGGAACGCATCGGCCAGCTCAACGCGCAGATCAAGGGCACCGAAGCGATGATCGCCACCAAGACCAGCCTGGAGAAATCCTACGGCGGCGAGATCGGCGAACTGAGCGAACTGCTGTCCAAGGGCTTCGTCGACAAGCAGCGCCTGCTCGACCAGCAGCGCAAGCTCGACTCGCTGCGTTCGGAGATCGCCGAGCACCGCTCGAACATCACCCGCACGCGCCTGCAGATCAACGAAACCGAACTGCAGATCCTGCAGGTCAACAAGGACTTCAACTCCGAAGTTGCCAAGCAACTGACCGAGACCCAGGCCAAGGGCTATGAACTGCAAGAGCGCACCGCCGCTATCCAGGACCGCCTGAGCCGCATCGTCATCCGCGCCCCCGATGACGGCATGGTGATCGGCATGACCGTGCACACCGTCGGTGGTGTGGTGCGCCAGGCCACCCCGCTGCTCGACGTGGTGCCATCGGTGTCCGAGCTGATCGTCGAAGCCGAGGTGTCGCCGCAGGACATCAACCGCGTGGCCATCGGCAAGCACGCCGACATCCGCTTCACCGCCTTCAACAGCGCCACCACCCCGGTGATTCCAGGTGAAGTCATTCGTGTGTCGGCCGACCGCCTGACCAACGAACGCACCGGCCAGCCGTACTACCTGGTGCGCGCCAAGGTCACCGAGGAAGGCCTGCAGAAACTCGCCGGCCGCAAACTGGTGGCCGGTATGCCGGCTGACGTACTGATCAACACCGGCGAGCGCACCATGTTGCAATACCTGATGCAGCCGGCGCGCAACGCCATTTCTGAATCGATGATCGAGGAATGATTGTGCGCCTGATCCCCTGTGTATTGTCGGGCATGCTGGTGCTGCAGGTGCACGCGGCCGAGCCCAAGATCGCCGTGCCCTCGACCCCCAAGGCGCCGGCCAGCGGCGTCAGCGCCAAGGAATACTCCGCCGACCTGCTGTCCTTATATAAGGAAGCGCGCCTGGAAGACCCGCGCATCCTCTCGGCCTACGCGCGTGCCCAGGCCGGCAAGGAACATGAACGCGAAGCCTTCGGCAGCCTGTTGCCGCAGATCTCGGCCAATGCCGGGGCCAACCGCATCAAGCAGGTCAACGAACAGGTCGACCAGGTCTACAACAGCGAGAACTACAGCATCGGCCTGAGCCAGATCCTCTATAACAAGAAGGCCTGGGAAAACTGGCAGCGCTACAAGAGCCTGGCCAAGCAGTCGTTGTCCGAGTCGGACGAAGCCCAGGCCGAAGCCACCGTCGACCTGGCGCAGCGCTACTTCGCTGCCCTGGCCGCCGACGACGAGCTGGAACTGACCCAGGCCGAGCGCCGCGCCACGCAGAAGAACCTCGACCAGGTCAGCGCCCTCTACGAGCGCCAGTACGCCAAGAAGACCGACGTGCTGGAACTGCAGGCCCGCGTCGACCTGCTCGCCGCCCAGGAAGTGGATGCGCGCAACCAGGTACGTGTGACCCGCGCGGCGCTGTCGGAAATCGTCGGCCGCCCTGTGACTGAAAAACTCAGCCGCGTACGTGACGATGTGCAACTGAAAGTGTCAGACGAAAGCCTGGAAAGCTGGGTGCGCCTGGCGCAGAACGAAAACCCGGCGATCAAGTCCAACCTCAGCGCGGTGGAAGCCGCCGAGGCCGGCGTACGCGGCGGCAAGGGCGATCACTACCCCACCCTGAACCTGAACCTGAGCGCGCAGAACACCAACGAGGGCTACAACAACGCCCTGGCACCGAAGACCGACAGTTATGTCGCGGGTGTCGCCTTGTCGGTACCCATCTATAGTGGTGGTTCGACCTCGGCGCGGGTACGTGGGCTTTACCAGGATCAGGTCGCCGCCGAGCAGCAACTGGAATACACCCGGCGTCAGGTGGTCAAGGAAACCACCAATGCATACTTGACCGCAGACTCCAGCGTCGAAAAAATACGCGCCAACCGCAATGCCGTCGCTTCTGCGGAGCAGTCGAGCCTGGCGTCCCAGGAAGCGTTCAAGTACGGCGTGGTCAATGCCGTCGACGTGCTGACTGCAACCCAGAACGAGTTCAAGGCGCGTCGTGACCTGCTCAAAACGCAGTACGACTTCATAACCAATTTGTTCATCCTCAATCGCTGGGCCGGCAAGGTGTCGGCTGACAGCGTAGAAAGCGTGAACGTATGGCTGAGCAATAACAGCAAGACTGAGCCAGCCCCAGATCGGAAAACCAAATAATGACCCAGACGCAGAAGACAGCAATCATCACCGGCATCACCGGCCAGGACGGTGCCTACCTCACCCAATTGCTGTTGGAAAAAGGCTACAAGGTCTACGGCACCTACCGCCGTACCAGCTCGGTCAACTTCTGGCGCCTCGAAGAAGTCGGCGCGCTGAACCACCCGAATCTGGAACTGGTCGAGCACGACCTCACCGACCTGTCGGCCAGCATCCGCCTGATGCAGAAGGCCGAGCCGAGCGAAGTCTACAACCTGGCCGCACAGAGTTTCGTCGGCGTGTCCTTCGACCAGCCGCTGACCACCGCCGAGATCACCGGCCTGGGCGCGGTGAACCTGCTCGAAGCGATCCGCATCGTCAACCCGAAGATCCGCTTCTACCAGGCCTCCACCTCCGAGATGTTCGGCATGGTGCAGGCTGTTCCACAGGTCGAGAGTACCCCGTTCTACCCGCGCAGCCCCTACGGCGTGGCCAAGCTGTACGCGCACTGGATGACCATCAACTACCGCGAGTCCTACGACATCTTTGGCTCCAGCGGCATCCTGTTCAACCACGAGTCGCCGCTGCGCGGCAAAGAGTTCGTGACCCGCAAGATCACCGACGCCGTGGCGCGCATCTCGCTGGGCATGCAGGACGTGCTGGACCTGGGCAACCTCGACGCCAAGCGCGACTGGGGTTTTGCGAAGGAATACGTCGAAGGCATGTGGCGCATGCTGCAAGCCGACCAGCCTGACACCTTCGTGCTGGCCACCAACCGCACCGAGACCGTGCGTGACTTCGTGTCCATGGCGTTCAAGGCCGTCGACATCCAGCTGGAATGGAAAGGCAGCGCCGACAACGAACACGGCATCGACACCAAGACCGGCAAGACCGTCATCCAGGTCAACCCGAAGTTCTACCGCCCTGCGGAAGTGGAACTGCTGATCGGCAACCCAGAGCGCGCTAAAAAGCTGCTGGGCTGGGAACCGAAAACCACCCTGGAAGAGCTGTGCGACCTGATGGTCAAGGCCGACCTGGAGCGGGTCAAGACCGGCAAGTCGTTCTGATATCTAGCTAGCTAGATATATAGATAGCTATGAAAGCCGCGTGAAAACGCGGCTTTTTTGTACCTGCAAGCAGCCGCTCCCGAAACCCTGTGGGAACTGGGATAAAGCGGTTCGAGTCGTGGGGGCGAGGTGTTTGTGGGAGCGAGCTTGCTCGCGAAAGGCCGCGACACCGAACCAGACCTTTTCGTGAACAAGCTCACTCCCACAGGGACCAGACCGGAGCCGGTGCCGAGCCGGAGCGAGGTGTTTGTTGAGCGAGGTTGCTCGCGAAGAGCCGCACCACCGAGCCAGGCCTTTTCGTGAGCAAGCTCACTCCCACAGGGACCAGGCCGGAGCCGGTGCCGGTGCCGAGCCGGAGCGAGGTGTTTGTGGGAGCGAGCTTGCTCGCGAAGAGCCGCACCACCGAACCAGGCCTTTTTCGCGAGCAAGCTCGTTCCCACAGGGACCAGACCGGTGCCGGTGCCGAGCCGGAGCGAGGTGTTTGTGGGAGCGAGCTTGCTCGCGAAGAGCCGCACCACCGAGCCAGGCCTTTTTCGCGAGCAAGCTCGTTCCCACAGGGACCAGACCAGATCCAGTGCTTTCACCCCGGGGCCGAGTCCTACAAAATAGCCCGTTTACGCGCATCTTCTTTTTCTCTCTTCATTGTCACCAGGTCCGTTCATGCACAACGAAACACAGGTCACCCTCCACCAATTCGCGACCAGCGTCAGCCGCGGCGATGGCATCAGCAACGGCATGATGCTGACCCGCAAGCTGCTGCGTCAGGCCGGCGTGAAGTCCGAGATCTACTGCATCGACCCCAAGCCGGAGGTGGCCGGCGATGTACTGTGCATGGACGACTACGTACCCGGCAGCGCCGACGCCCTGCTGGTGCACCACGGTATCGGCAACCCGGTGGAGACCTGGCTGCGTGAACTGCCCGAACGCAAGTTCATGGTGTTCCACAACATCACCCCCGGCGGCATGTTCCCCAGCGACCACCCGATCCAGCCGATGCTCGCCCACGGCTGGGAGCAGGTGAACACCTGGCGGCACTGGCTGGCCGGCAGCATCGCCGACTCGCGGCAGAACCTGCAGGAACTGCTGCAGCGCGGCTACCGCCCGGACAACACCGTGGAAATTCCGCTGCTGGTCGACCTGGAGCGCATCCAGCCCCACGCCGCCGAGCGCTGCGACACACCGCGGCCGTTCACCCTGCTGTTCGTCGGCCGCCTGATGCCGCACAAGAACCAGCTGGGCCTGGTCGAAGCCTTCGCCCTGCTGCTGCGCCGCGTCCAGGTGCCGCTGCAACTGCTGCTGGTCGGCGGCTTCACCGTGCCGGCCTACAAGGAACGCATCGAGCAGCGCATCGCCGAACTGGGCATCGGCGACTACGTCACCCTCACCGGCAAGGTCGACGACCCGACCCTCGAAGCCCTGTACAGCCGCAGCGACCTGTTCGTCTCGCTCAGCCACCACGAAGGCTTCGGCATGCCGCTGATCGAAGCCATGGCCCACGGCCTGCCGGTGCTGGCCTTCGATGCGCCAGACAGCAACGTGGTGCACACCCTGGGCAGCGCCGGCCTGTTGCTGGAAAGCGACGCCCCGGAAGTGGTCGCCGCCACCATCGCCCAACTGATGGAAAACCCGGCGCTGCGCCGCAACATCCGCCAGCACGCCGCTGCACGCCTGCAGGAGTTCGGCTACCAGGCGCTGTACGATCGCCTGCGCAGCTACATGGCCGGCTTCGACATTCACCTGCCGGAACACCGCTTCCCTACCCTGCCCACCCCGGCCGCCGTCGACTGCCGCATCGAAGGCCCGTTCGACAGCACCTACAGCCTGGCCCTGGTCAACCGCGAGCTGGGCCGCGCCCTGCAAGCGCAAGGCGCACAGACCGCCCTGCGCGCCAGCGAAGGCCCGGGGCCGATCCCGGTGGATCAGCAGTTCCTGCTCGACAACCCCGACTGCGCCAGCCTGCATGCCCGTGCCGAACAACCGGCGCGCAACGTGCTGCGCCTGATGTACCCGCCGCGGGTCACCGACATGGCCGGCGACCTCAACGTCATGTCGTGCTACGGCTGGGAAGAATCCTGCCTGCCGCAGGAGTACTGCCACGACTTCAACCACCAGACCCACCTGGTGACCAGCATGTCCGGCTGGGTGACCCGCACCCTGCGCGACAACGGCGTCACCGCGCCGCTGGCCACCGTGGGCCTGGGCGCCGACCACATCCTGCGCGCCCCGGTCGATGCCGCCGCCCTGCCGGCACTGCCCAAGGCCACTGCCGAACGCCTCAAGCTGCTGCACGTGTCGTCGTGCTTCCCGCGCAAGGGCGTGGACGTGCTGCTGCAGGCCTACGGCCAGGCCTTCAGCGCCGAACAGCCGGTGGTGCTGATCATCAAGACCTTCGCCAACCCGCACCACGACATCCAGCAACAGGTGGCCGAATGGGCCGCAAAACTGGCCAGCGCGCCGGCGGTGGAACTCATCGTCCAGGACCTGCCCGACGGCGCCATGCGCGCCCTGTATGAACTGGCCGACGTGCTCATTGCGCCATCGCGCGGCGAAGGCTTCGGCCTGCCGCTGGCCGAAGCCATGCTGCACCACCTGCCGGTGATCACCACCGGCAACGGTGGCCAGCGCGACTTCTGCACCCCCGACACCGCCTGGCTGATCGACTACCGCTACGAACGCGCACGCACCCACCTCAAGGCCGCCGCCTCGGTGTGGTTCGAACCCAGCGCCGAGCACCTGGCCAGCCTGCTGAGTGAATTCCACCAGGCCTGGGCCCAAGGCCAACTGGCCACCTTCAGCGCCGCCAAGGTCGCTGCCGCCGAAGCGCTGATCAACCAGCGCTTCACCTGGGCCGCCGTGGCCCGCGCCAGCCTCGACGCCTTCGAAGCCGCGCGCCAGCAACCGCTGCTGAAGAAGCAACCCAAGCTGGGCAGCGTCACCACCTGGAACAGCGCCTGCGGCATCGCCACCTACAGCCAGAAACTCCTGGAGCCGGCCTTCGGCCAGGAATGCACGGTGTTCGCCAACAGCGATGCCACCCTCACCGCCGGCGACACGCCGAATATCCAGCGCTGCTGGCGCGCCGGCGATGGCGACAGCCTCGACGAACTCAAGCAGGCGATCATCGCCTCGGGCGTCGACACCCTGCTGCTGCAGTTCAACTTCTCGTTCTTCAACCTCAAGGCCTTCGCCAGCCTGCTGGACTGGGCACACGCCCGGCAGATACAGACCCTGGTGGTGTTCCACTCCACCGCCGACGTAACCCACGGCGACACCCTCAAGTCGCTGAGCCACATTCGCGAGTCCTTGCAAGGCTGCGCGCGCCTGCTGGTGCACAGCGTCGGCGACCTGAACCGCCTGAAGGACTTCGGCCTGGCCGACAACCTGCTGATGTTCCCCCACGGCGTGATCGACACCCCGGCACCGGCCCCCGGCGCCGCGCAAAAGGCCGCACGCCTGGACGGCAAGACCGTCATCGCCAGCTATGGCTTCCTGCTGCCGCACAAGGGCATGCCGGAACTGATCGAGGCCTTCGCCCTGCTGGCCGCCAAGGACCGCAACCTGCACCTGCTGCTGGTTAACGCCCAGTACCCGGTGCCCGCCTCGGCCGAGCTGGCCGACGCCTGCCGCGCACGCATTCAGCAGCCGGACCTGCAAGGCCGGGTGACGCTGATTACCGATTACCTCAGCGACGAGCAGTCGTTGTCGTGGTTGGGCATGGCTGATGCCATTGTCTTCCCGTATCAGCACACCCAGGAGTCGTCCAGTGCCGCAGTGCGCTGGGGATTGAGTACCGGTCGTCCGGTTCTTTGCACGCCGCTGGGGATTTTCGAAGACGTCGCCGACGCCGTGACCTTCCTGCCGGGCACCAGCAGCGAAGCCATGGCCGAGGGTTTGCGCCGTGAACTGGCCGCCGGGCCCAAGGCGCTGCAGGGCGACTGGCTGCGCAACCACGGCTGGACAAGCGTTTCAGTTCGCTTGCGAAACATTCTCATTGCGCTGCAGCAACACGAATAATTGAACTTTTTTCCGAAACGCGTAGCAGAAATTTCCTACGCGTCTAGAAAAAAATTCTTATGGACAAGTATCAAAAAGTTGGGTGCCAGCTATTGTTACGCCGCTAATTTGACGGGTATGATCGGCGCACCTCGTAGGATATTTCCTTGAATGCTTTAAGAAAAAGCTCAAGAAATGACCTACGAGGGTGTCGGAATTTTCCGACTTCCCATAACGGGGGCCACGGCCCTGTGGGACGTGGCAACAGGCAAGGGCCGACGGGCTCTTTTCCCTAGTCAGGGAAGCCTGAGTGTCGATATCGACTCATATTGGAGATGAAAACGTAATGGCTACTACTTCTGCACAAGTTCAACAGCTGTATGTCGCTTACCTGGGCCGCGCCGCCGACAAGGCTGGCCTGGACTACTGGCTGGGCGAGTTGAACGCCACTCCAGCTACCATCACCCTGGAGCAGGTTCGTGCCAACTTCGTCAACGAGCAGCCTGAGTATGCCAACGCTTACGCTGGCCTGAGCCGTCAAGATACCGTTGTTAAGATCTACAACAACCTGTTCGGTCGCGCTCCTGATGACGCTGGTCTGGCTTACTGGACCACTGGCGGCGGTGCATCTGTTAACGCTGATCAACTGCTGACCGCTTTCATCAACGGCGCTGCTGCCGCTGACGCTCAAGTCATCACCAACAAGGTTCTGGTTTCTGAGGTCTACACCTCCGCTGCTGGTACTGCATACACTTCGGATGACGCTAAAGCCGTTCTTTCCGGTGTTAACGGCACCCCTGCTAGCGTTTCGGCTGCTCTGACTAAACTGGAAAACGGTTCCCTGCCAGGCGTAGCTGTTCCTGCTGGCGTTGCCGCTCTGAAAGCAGAAGCTCTGGCTCAGAAATCCCTGGACGACTTCAAAGCTGCCCAGGTGACCACTCTGAACGACCTGAACAAGGCCGTTGTTGAGCTGAATGACAAGCTGGCCGCTCCTGCCACTCTGGATGCGCTGGTAACTCCTCCAGCTGGTACCGCTCAGTCTTACGACGACGTTGACCAAGCGATCACCAACGCTGGTCTGGTACGTACCGCTGTCAGCAGCTCGACCACTGTTACTCTGCAAGCAAACGCTACCAACCAAGCTACCGCTTACGCCACTGCTCGTGACACCTTCACCAAAGCAGCTCTGGGTAACGTTGACCTCGTCAACACCTACGAAAAGGCTGTCACAACCAACGCTGGCCTGAAAGGCGCAGACACTGCCGCAGTGACCCTGGCTGAAGGCAAAGTCCAAGCAGACTTCACCGCCGCTAACACTGGCACTGCCCTGGCTACTGCAAACGCAGCTGCTGGCGGTACCACCGTTACCGACGCTGCCTCTCTGTATGCTGCTCTGACCGACGGCACCAAAACTGCTGCTCAGATCAAAGCTGTTTCTGACGCATTCACCACCTTCCTGGGCAGCGCCGGTGCAACTGACTTCAACACCCTGAAGTCTCTGGCCGCTACTGACTACACCAAGAACGCCGCCGTTCAAGCCGAAGCCGACGCTAAAGCCGACATCGCTGCTGCTACTGGTGGTACTGCTTTCCAGACCGCTTTCGACAACAAAGCTACCGCTGACACCACTCTGGCAAATGCTCAGGCTGCCGACGCTCTGGTTAAGCAAGCTACCGCCATCTCTGACGGCGTGAAGGCGCTGACTGATGCTGAAGCTGCAATCACCGTTCCTAGCTATGTGAAAGACCTCGCTGCCAACGCTACTGGTGCAGCTGGTGCTGATCTGTTCCACTTCGCTGATGGCGTTAAAGCTACTGACGACTGGACCATCGCTTCGTTCGCTAAAGGTGATGCTCTGTACTTCGGTGAAGGCTACACCTTCAACAACGGCGCTCTGACCACTGGCGACAGCAACAAGCTGGAGTACTTCTTCGTTCAGAAAGGCGCAGACGTACAGGTTGTTATCGAAACCAAAGCGTTCGGTAGCGCCAACCTGGACACCAACGCCACTACCGGTGAAGTCACCGTTAAAACTGGTGCTGAAGACGCCGTGGCAATTATCACCCTGACCGGTGTAACTGCTGCCCAGCTGCAAAACCAAGCTGGCTACATTGTTCACGCTTAATTGAACAATGCCTGCTGGTCGAAATCGTCTGATTTCGACTGACAAAAAACCCGCCCCTCAAAAGGCGGGTTTTTTTATGCCCCTGTACTGCGTATGCTTGCCTGCTCGCTGTTTTTGGACCCTTCGATGAACTGGAACCTGCTGCTCAACTTCACCCGCCAGGACCTGATCGACCGCCACTCGGCCTCGGTACTCGGCGCGGCCTGGACCTTCATCCTGCCGCTGATCAACATCCTCATCTTCACCCTGGTGTTCTCCAACATCATGGGCATGCGCCTCGGCGGGCTGGGCCAGGACCTCGGCAAATGGGGCTACAGCGTGTACCTGGTCAGCGGCCTGCTGGCCTGGAACTGCTTCGCTGCCACCCTCACCCGGATTACCGGCGTGTTCCATGAAAAGGCCCACCTGATCGGCAAGGTGCGCCTGTCGCTGTGGAGCCTGCCGCTGTTCGTGGTGCTCAGCGAAACTGTGCACTACCTGATCGCCACCGGCTTCTTCATGGTCTTCCTGGTCGCCATCGGCTTCGACTTTTCCTGGCACCTGCTGTGGTGGATCCCGATCTTCCTCTGCCAGCAGCTGCTGGCCTATGCCCTGGGCATCACCTGCGCGATTCTCTCGGTGTTCATCCGCGACATCACCCAGGTGGTCGGCGTGGTCACCCAGTTGTGGTTCTGGCTGACGCCTATCGTGTATGTGGCGAACATTCTGCCCGGCACCATCCAGCAACTGGTGGCGCTGAACCCCTTCTACCACCTGGTGCTGGCCTACCGCGCCGCACTGATCGGCGGCCAGGCCCCGCACCTGCTGTCCATCGGCCTGCTGGTGGCCTTCTCCCTGGCGCTGCTGGGCGTGTCGATCTTCGTCGGCCGCAAGCTGGAACGCGATATTCGCGACTTCCTCTAAGGCCGTTGTGGGAGCGAGCTTGCTCGCGAAAAGGTCTGGCGCGGTGTTGCGGCCTTTCGCGAGCAAGCTCGCTCCCACAAAAACCCTGCAATCCGCGCCTATGGGGCCATGATTGCAAGACGCCTCTCTTTCTCTTGCAGGACATTTCCGAGAGAATTCCGACCGCTTGTGCCCGTGCATTCAGGCTTCTACCCTCCTGCCGTCGCTGCCAATTCAGCGACCAGGTTTGGTAGGCCTGAGGTCATAAGCGCACGGCGCCACCTTTTGCGAGGCGCCTTTTTGCGGCCTGCTTTTTATGGCGGCCGTGCGCAGGGCGTCTTCGGACGCGCCGGGTGCCTATGACCGGTCCTACCAACTTGCGCATGGTCGCCGCCCGGCGTTTGGTAGCAATGGGCGACGACTCTCATCCCTACATAGGAGTCAGAGTCATGAAAAAGATCGTCCCCGATCCACCTTCCCACGCATCCTCCCTCGTCCTGCTCGAATGCCGCGTGGCCCACGCCGTGGAGCTGCTCAACTGCGCCACCGCCACGGCCTATGAAAGCGCCGAAGGCCTGCAAGGCCCGCCGCGTCACCTGGCGATGGCCAGCCTGCACCTGATTACCCAGGCGCAACTGGCCCTCAACCAGGCCCTGGACCAATGGCCGGTGCTGGCGGTCGAGCCCGAGGCAGGCCTGAAGGCCTGAACCTGTTGGAGCGAGCTGGCTCGCGAAAAGGTCCGGCTCGGTGTCGCGGCCCTTCGCGAGCAAGCTCGCTCCTACAAAACAACCGCAATCCGTTGGAGCGAGCTGGCTCGCGAAAAGGCCTGGCTCGGTGTCGAGGCCCTTCGCGAGCAAGCTCGCTCCTACAAAGCCCCCGCAATCCGTTAGAGCGAGCTGGCTCGCGGCTACAAAGCCCTCGCGCCAACAGCCCAGAGCGCCTCGGTCACCATTTCGTCAAACTGCGTTGGTAGGGTCGCGTATCCCTTCTGATACCGAGTGCTTACCTTCATGGCCACCCTCCGCGAGTCGATCACCGCCTTTTACAAGAACATCCTGGGCCGTGAGCCGGATGCCGGTGGTCTGGCTTATTGGCAGGCGCAGGTCGAGAGCGGGCAGATCCAGCTGGCGGAGGTGGTCAGCAGCTTCACCTCCTCGGCCGAAGCGCAGGCCGTGGTGCAGCCGATCATTGCGCTGTACCAGGCCGCCTTCGGCCGCACACCGGACACCGGCGGCCTGCAGTACTGGGTGGCGCAGATGCAGGGCGGCCTGTCGTTGAGCGACGTGACCCAGGCCTTCGCCCAGTCCAGCGAGTTCGCCAGCGTGGCGGGTACGTCGAGCACGCAGTTCATTACCGCGCTGTACCAGAACACCCTGGGCCGCGCACCGGACGCCGGCGGCCTGGCCTATTGGGTCGAACAGGCCGCCAATGGCAGCAGCCCGGCCAGCCTGCTGGCGTCCTTCACCGCATCGGCAGAAGGCCAGCGCGTCACCAGCGAAAAGGCCCAGGTGGTGCTGACTTACCAGGGCGTGCTGGGCCGTTCGCCGAGCACTGCCGAACTCAGCAGCGCGCTACAGGCCAAAGGCACGCAGAGCAGCGTCGAGCTGATCAACAGCCTGGCCGGCAACCTGATCAGCAACGGCGATCCGGCCACGTCTACGCCGACCACGCCGGTGACCCCGCAGCCTACCGAGTTCACCTTCAAGCCCCAGGTCGGCAGCGCCTTCGGTTCGTCCGATGCCTCGGGGGTGGTGAGCTGGGGCAATTACCTGATCGTCGGCGATGACGAGTCCAACGTGGTGCGGGTCTACGAGAAAACCGGCGGCGCCGCGCTGAGCGAGTTCGACTACGGCACGGCCCTGGGGCTGAGCGACGAGATGGACTTCGAGGCCATGACCCTGGTCGGCGACACCCTGTACCTCACCGGCTCGCACAGCAACAACAAGAAGGGCCAGGAAGCGCCGGGCCGTGAGGTGATCACCGCGCTGAAGATCACTACGGTGAATGGCCAGCCGCAGTTGACGGTCACCACCGATAAATACACCGGCCTGGTCGCTGCACTGAGTGCCTGGGACGCCGCCGGCGCCGATGGCAAGGCTGCGGGCTACTACGGCTTCGCCACCTCGGCCGGCGCCGGTATCGCGCCGGAGAACACCAACGGCTTTTCCATCGAGGGCCTGACCACCTCGCCAGACGACAGCGCGCTGTGGCTGGGCTTTCGCGCCCCGCAGTTGGACAGCGGCGCGCGTGACAAGGCGCTGATCGTGGCGGTGAACAATTACACCCAGGTGCTGGCCGACAGCAGCGTGGCGCCGGTCTTCAGCGCCATCGAGCTGAACCTGGGCGGGCGCGGTATCCGCTCCATCGACAAGGCTGCCGACGGCAGTGGCTACCTGATCATCGCCGGGCCTTCGGGCAGCGCCAGCGATCTGGTGCCCAACGATTTTCGTCTGTTCACCTGGGACGGCAACGCCGCGCACCAACCGGTGCAACTGAACAACGACCTGGATGCGTTGCTCAAGGCCACCGGCGGCAGCTTCGAGTCGATCGCCTCGCCGGCCAGCATCAAGCCAGGCACCCAGGTGCTGTTGCTACAGGACAACGGCGACACGCTGTGGCCAGGGCAAAGCCAGGTGTCCAAGGACCTGGCCCCCGCCGACCAGCAGTTCAAGGGCAACCTGGTGACCCTCGGCCAGCCGGTGACCGACACCACGGCCCCCAAGCTGGTGGCCAGCACCCCGGCCAATGCCGCCACCGAGGTGTCGAAGAACACCACCAGCATCACCCTGACCTTCGATGAAGGCGTGCAGCTGGGCAGCGGCAGCATGGTGCTCAAGGATGGCACCGGCACGGTGCTGCAGAGTTTCGATGCCAGCCACCTGAAGGTGGATTACAACCAGGTTCAGTTGTTGCCTTCCGCCAAGCTGCTGGCCGGCACCCAGTACAGCGTCGAGCTGCAGGCCGGTGCGGTGGCCGACCATTACGGCAATGCCATCGCCGCGCAGAGCCTCAGCTTCCAGACCGGTGAGACGCCGCATTACAACCTGCTGATCAGCGAAGTGAACTCCAACGCCAGCGGCGGGGATTTCATCGAGCTGTACAACTACGGCAGCAGCAGCATCGACCTGTCGAACTGGCGCTTCACCGACTCGGACAACAAGACCTTCGCCTCGGGGGTCTCGCTGGGCGGCAACCTGACCCTGGAGGCCGGCAAGACCCTGGTGATCGCCTCGGTGAAAAGCGCCGACTATGCGGCCTTCCTCAATGCCTGGGGGCTGACCGACGCCAGCCATGTCATCAGCGTCGACGGCCCGGGCCTGGGCAAGGGTGATGCGGTGGTGATCTACGACCAGAACGGCAACGTGGCCACGGCCTTCAACTACGGCACCAGCAGCTTCGAGGCCGACGGCACGGTGATTGCGACCGCGGCGATCAGCAGTGGCAGCGTCAAGGCCGCCAGCCATGCCGGCGTGGCCTTCGGCGCCGCGCAGGCGGGTTATTCGGCGGTCTGGGACCAGGCCTCGACCAGCGACCCGCACTACACCGCCGCCAAGCCCGACACCCTCGGCGCCTATGCGCAGAGCGGCGACGCCAACTCGGTGGGTTCACCCGGCGTGGCCATTACTCTGGTGGGGCAGCCACTGGAACAGTGAAACGGCGCGAGCGCCGCTGAAGCCGCGCCTGCAGGTTCATGGCCAGGCCTTGGCTCGCTTACAGCAGGCCCTGGATGAAACGCTGGAAGTCCGGGGCCAGGCGCATGTTGCCGTAGCCGCTGACATGGTCGGCGTCGTAGAACAGCGGCCGGCCCTGGTCTTCGACCTGGCAGTTCTGGCCGGGGCACAGGGTGGGCAGCGGGTCCCAGACGCGCACCGCAGGCATCTGGCTGGCCAGCCGTCCAAGAAGGTCGGTCACCGGGCGGCGGTAGGTTTCCATCTGTCCACGCGGCACGCTACGACCGAAGCTGCAGATCGGGTTGCTGTGGTCGAAACCATTGGCGCAGCGGAACGGCGGAATCTTGAAGATCGGCTTGGGCGCCTCGAAGACCAGCTTCACGCCTTTGTCGGCCAGCGGCTGCAGCCACTGCGGGGCTTCGGCTTCCAGGGTGCGGCGACCGCTTGCGGCTTTCTCGCCGAACATCTCGTCCATCGTCTTGCCGCGCGGGAAGTGCTCGAACTGATCGGAGAAGCGCGCCAGGCGCAGCGATGGCATGAACAGCACGTCGCCAGCCTTGGCCTGGGCACGGATGTCATCGAGCGCGGCCAGGCTGTTGCGCCGGCATTCGTCGCTTTCCCGAATGGCCATGAAGCTCATGAACGGGCAGCCGCCGTTGTTGTACAGGCGCACCTGCACACCGGTGTCCATCACCAGCCGGCTGAGCATCGGGGTATAGGCCATGGCATGGGAGTCGCCTACCACATAGAGGGTGAAGGGCCATTGCACCGGGCGGTCGCAGCCGCTGCGGGTGTAGGTCAGCCGCGGCTGGCCGGCGACCTGTTCGGTAGTGACCTGCGCCACGCAGCCCGGTGCGACGCCGCTGCGGGTTCGGGCGTAGGGATACCAGTCCATGGGGTGACGCGACACGGTGTTGAGGGTGAGGTGTGGCTGCAGGCGCACGGTGGTCTTGTAGAGCGTCCAGGCGCCACCCAGGGCCAGCAGGCCCAGGCCCATCACCAGCACGCCGGGCAGGCGCTGCAGCAGGGGGCGACGGCGCAGCGGCACTTCGACCAGCCGGTAGGACAGCACCGCCAATGCCACAGTCAGCAGCAGCGCGGCCAGTTGCGTGGCCAGCGATTCCAGGCCGACGGTCCAGCGAAACAGCACGAACACCGGCCAGTGCCACAGGTACAGCGAGTAGGAGACCTTGCCGATCGCCACCGGCAGCCGGTGGCTGAGCAGGCGGGTCAGCGGGTCGCCCTGGCGGCCGTGGCCGAACACCAGCACGCAGAGCAGGCCCAGTACCGCCGGCACTGCGCCGGGGAACGGGAATTGGCCCGGTTGCGAGGTCCACAACGCCAGGCCCATCAGGCACAGGCCGAGCAGCACGCCGGCGGTGGACAACGCCGTCGCCGGGCGGGCGCTGTCGATGCGTTGGGTGTGGGCCATGGCCTGGTAGCACAGCACGCCGCCAGCCAGTTCCCAGAAGCGCGGGGCCAGCATGTAGAACATCGTCGCTTCCCTGCCCTGGCTGAACGCCGCCGCCCACACCAGCGAGGCGCCCAGGCCTGCGAGGAACAGCAGCGCCGACAACCAGCGCAGCCGGGCATAGGCGACCCAAAGGAAGAACAGGATCGGGAAGACGAAGTAGAACTGTTCTTCAACGCCCAACGACCAGGTGTGGGTGAAAGGATTGAAGTCGGTCTTCGGCGAGAAGTAGGCGTTGCCGGTGTCGGCCAGGATGAAGTTGCTCAGGCCGAACAGCGCGAACAGGCCGGTTCTTTCATTGCTGTCGCTGAGCCAGGAGGCCGGGATGAACAGCGCCGACACCAGCGCGGTGGCCAGCACGCAGCACAACAGCGCCGGAAGGATGCGCTTCATGCGCCGGGCATAGAAGGTGGTGACGAAGCTGAAGAAGTGGCGACCCTGGAAGCCCGCCATCGAGCTGGCGACCACGAAGCCGGAGATGGCAAAGAACACATCGACCCCGGCAAAACCGCCAGGCAGGTAACTGGCCTTGAGGTGGTAGAGGATCACCGCGATCACGGCGATGGCACGCAGGCCGTCGATATAGGGGTAATAGCGCGGGCGTGAAGTCGGGTGATCCATAGTAAGTAAAAGGCCTGCTGGTGAAGGCCGTGGTCGATGCGCCAGGCCGGCTCGTGGGCGGAGTACCGAACACGTGGGGACGGTGACGTGGAAGTAATCAGCTTGAACGAGCAAGGCTGTTACAACGCAGAAAGCTCTGACAGGTGTATAGCGATCCTGTTCGGGGGGTGAGGCTACTGTTGGCGAGCTTGAACGCGACAAGGGCTGGTTCGATGTTGAGGCCCATCGCGAGCAAGCTCGCTCCCACGGTGCTATGCACGTCTTGGTCACTGTGGGGTGCCCTCTCGGGTCAAGTAGGCGCTCATTCATCCAGGCGCACTCAACCTGGAATGCATTTCATTGTGGGAGCGAGCTTGCTCCCACGGTTCTATGCAGGCTTGGCCAGTGTGGGGTGCCCTCTCGGATCAAGTAGGCGCTCATTCATCCAGACGCACTCAACCTGGAATGCATTTCATTGTGGGAGCGAGCTTGCTCGCGAAAAGGCTGGGCTCGATGTGGCGGCCATTCGCTCCTCTACAGCACACACCCGGTAAACACTGGCGCCGATACACCTGTCGAGGATGGCGTTAAGGTCGTTGCCCATAGGTCAAGCAGAGCAGAACAGATGGCCAGGGCAGCGTCGCATAAATTACGCAAGGGACGATTCTCCGCAGAGGGGCAGGCCTACATGGTTACCACGATCCTGGCTGGCCGTGAGCCGGTATTCGGTGACTGGCAACTGGGACGTTTACTGGTGGCCGAGCTGCGCCAGGCCGAGAGCCTGGGGCTGGCCGACAGCCTGGCCTGGGTGGTGATGCCCGATCATCTGCATTGGCTGCTGGTACTGCGTAGGGCGCCGCTGGCGCGGCTGGTGCAGCGGGTGAAGTCGCGCAGCGCGCGCACTGTGAACCAGGCCAGGGCCATGCAAGGCCGGTTATGGCAGAACGGTTTCCATGACAAGGCGATACGCCGCGAGGAGGACCTGCAGCACTTGGCCCGCTACATCATCACCAACCCCCTGCGCGCCGGGCTGGTGAACCGTGTGGGTGATTACCCGCTATGGGATGCGGTGTGGCTGCAGCAGTAATACCGATTGTTGGAGAGAGCTTGTTCGCGAAAAGGTCTGGCTCGGTGTTGCGGCCCTTGGCGAGCAAGCTCGCGTCCATCTGATCGCTATAGATATCTAGCTATATAGCTAGATATCTATATAGCTTTTATCTGCATCAGAACAGCGCCTGGATCTTCTCCAGTTTGGCGCGGGTCATCTGGCCGGTGCGGGTGTGCAGGTTGACGTAGCTCTGCAGCATGGCCAGGCGGGTGTCGAGCAGGTCGCGTTTGGCCGAGTACAGGCGCTGCTGGGCGTCGAGGATTTCGACGGTGGAGCGCACGCCGGCCTGGTAGCCTTTCTCGGCCGATTGCAGGGCCACCTGGCTGGAACGCACCGAGGTGACCAGGGCCTTGATCTTCTCGCCGCCGGCAACCACGCCGAGGTAGTTGGCCTCGATGTCTTCGGTCAGTTGCTGCAGTTGCGTGTCGTAGCTGGAGCGTGCGCTTTCCAGGGCCGAGCGGGCCTTTTCCGAGGAGGCGCTGACGCCACCGCCCTGGTACAGCGGGATGTCGACCACCACGCCCAGGTAGTAGGTCGATTGGCGCTGCGAGAGGTCGTTGAGGTCGCTCTGATCGACCCGCGCCACGCGGCCACTGAGGGCCACGGTGGGGTAATGCCCGGACTTCTGCAGCTTGAGGTTGGCTTCGGCCACCTTGATGGTCGCGCGGCTGACGCCCAGTTCCGCGGCGGCCTGGTCGGCCTTGAACATCCAGTAGTCGAGGTCTTCTTCGGGGGCCAGCAAGGCGGTGAGGGGCGACTGTTCCTGCATCGGGCGGATGTCGCTGACCTCCACGCCGGCACGCCCGGCCAGTTTGCGCAGCGCCGCACGGCGGCGGGCCTGCAGCTCGATTTCCTGGGCGCTGATGGTGTCCAGGCGAGCCTGGGCTTCTTCCATGTCGGTGATGGTGCCTTCGCCGGCATCGAACAGGCGCCGCGACTGCTTGGCCAGGCCGCTGATCGAGGCCTTCTGCTGGGAGGTCAGCAGCAGTTCGTTTTCCACCTGGGCGACGTCGAAGTAGGCCTGCACCACGCGGTCGAACAAGCCCTGGCCGGCGCCCTCGTACTGCGCTTCACCCAGCCGCGCACGGGCCTTTGCCTGTTCGAAGGAGGCCCAGCGGCCCTTGTCGTACAGCGGCTGGCTGACGGTCAGGGCAACGCTGTCAGAGGCGTACTGGTCTTCACTGGCGTTGGGGGTGGAACGCTTGTTGAACTGTCCGCCATGGCCATAGCGCGAGTTGATGCCGACCTGCGGCAGCAGGCCGCTGCGGCCGATGGCTTCTTCCTGGCGCGAAGCCTGGTAGTCGTGTCCGGCCACCTGGTAAGCCGCGTCGTTGAGCCGCGAGGCATCGTAGAACGCCAGCAACGACAACGGCGGCTCTGCCGCCTGCAGGGAGCCGGCGCCGATCAGGCCGAGCAGGATGACCGCCATGCGCATGCTCATTCCTCCTTCAGGGCACCGGCCATACGCTCGGCGATCGGTTGCATCAGGTAGTTGGCCAGGGTCCGCTCACCGGTCTTGACCAGCACCTCGGCCTGCATGCCCGGCTTGATATCCAGGCCCAACTCGCGCAGGTGTTCGACTTCTTCGGGGCTGACGGCCACTTCCACGGCGAAATACGGGGTCTTGTTGGCTTCGTCGATCAACTGGTCCGCCGACACCGTGGCCACCTTGCCGGTGATCACCGGGGTGTGTACGCGTTGCAGCGAACCGAAACGCAAATCGACCACCAGCCCGGGCTTGAGCCGGTCGGCCATCATCGGCGGGAACTGCGCCTTGACCACCCAACTGGAGCCCAGCGGCACGATGTCCATCAGGCGCTGGCCCGCCGGGGCGATACCGCCGACCGTGTGCACCATCAGGCCCATCACCTGGCCCGACACCGGGGCCAGGATCGAAGCGCTCTTGACCTCGAATTCCAGGCCCTTGATCTGGTCGGCCAGGCTCGAACTCTGCGAAGCGACCTGGGTCAGCTGCGCCTCGGCTTCGCTGCGAAACTGCTGGCTCTGCTGCAAGGCCTTGAGCCGGCCTTCGTTGATGGCCTGGCGGGTACGGCCAATGTCGGCGATGGTCGAGGCCAACTGGGCGCTCAATTGTGCGGCGGTGCTTTCTGCCTCGAACAGGCGATTGCGCGGCAGGTAGCCTTCAGCCGCCAGTTCGCGCATGCCCTTGAGGCTCTGCTGCTGGAACTGCAACTGGGCGGTGTGGTTGCGCTTGATCTCTTCGTAACCGGCCAGTTGCTGGGTGAGCGAGTCGATCTCGTGCTGGTTGATCTGCAGGCGGCTGGCCAGCTCGGCGCGGCGGGTAACGAACAGCTGGCCCTGCAGGTCCATGGCGGCCTTGGCCCGCGGGTCGTCGGCCCGGGCCAGCAGTTCCGGCGACCACTGGATGCTTTTCTGGTCCAGGCGCTCGGCCATCAGCCGTTCTTCCACGGCTCGGGCGCTGAGCCACTGGCCGATGGCGACGTCCAGCTGCGACTTGGCCTGCACGGTGTTGAGCTGCACCAGCACCTGCCCCTGCTGCACCTGGTCGCCCTCGCGCACCAGGATGCGGTCGATGGTGCCGCCGCTGCGCGACTGCACGGTCTTGCGCTCGCCGGCCACCACCACGGTGCCGCTGCCCACCACGCCACGGTCCAGCGGCGCAAAACCGGCCCAGAGGAAAAAGCCGCCCAGGCCGAGAAGCAGGCACCAGATGCCGATACGGGCCATTTTCCGAGCTTCGGCTTCAGGCCTGCTCAGCGGGGTCGACAGGTCGTTCGAAGTGGCTTGCATGACGGCCTCAGGCGCTCGGATTGCTGGCTTCGGAAGGCGCGACGGCCGGTTTCTGCGCGGCCGGCGGGACCAGGGTCTTCATGACCTGGTCGCGGGGGCCGAACAGTTGCTGCACGCCATCCTTGAGGAACAGCAACTTGTCGACCACACCCAGCACGTTGGGCCGATGGGTCACCAGCACTACGGTGCTGCCTTCTTCCTTGAGCTTGCGTACGCCTTGCACCAGCGCGGCTTCGCCGGCTTCGTCGAGGTTGGAGTTGGGTTCGTCGAGCACGATCAGCGCCGGCTTGCCATACAGCGCGCGAGCCAGGCCGACACGCTGCTTCTGGCCACCGGACAGGCCCAGGCCGCCACTGCCCAGCAGGGTGTCGTAGCCCTTGGGGAAGTGCAGGATCATTTCGTGGATGCCGGCCAGTTGAGCCGCCTCGATGACCTTGGCCGAGTCCACTTCGCCGAAGCGTGCGATGTTCTGCGCGATGCTGCCGTCGAACAGTTCGATGTCCTGCGGCAGGTAGCCCAGGTGCGGGCCCAGGGCCTCACGCGACCATTGGCCGATTTCAGCGCCGTCCAGGCGCACCGAACCGTGGCCGGCCGGCCAGATGCCGACCATGGCGCGGATCAGCGACGACTTGCCCGAGGCGCTGGGGCCGATGATCGCCAGGACCTCGCCTTTTTCCAGCTTGAAGGTCGCGCCGTTGACGGCCGGACGCTGCAGGCCCGGTGGCGTGACCACCAGGCGCTCGATGCTCAAGGCGCCGCTGGGTGCCGGCAAGGGCATGCGCACAGGTTCTTCCGGAAATTCATTGAGCAGTTTGTTCAGGCGCTCATAGCTGCTCTGGGCGTTGCCCATCTGCTTCCAGGAGCCAATCAGCGCTTCGGCCGGCGCCATGGCGCGGCCCAGCAGCACGGACACGGCGATCATCACGCCGGCGGAGATCTGGTTCTCAATCACCAGGATGGCGCCCAGGCCCAGGGCCATGGATTGCCAGGTCATGCGCACGAAGCGCGACAGCGCGGCGATCTGCGAGCTGCGGTCGCTGGCCTCGCCCTGCTCGGTGATGACCCCTTGCTGAACCTTGAACCAGCGCTTGCGCAGCGGACTGAGCATGCCCATGGCCTGGATGACTTCGGCGTTCTGCAGGGTGCCGTTCACATAACTGGACGAAGCCACCGACAAGCGGTTGGCTTCGCTCATGCTCTTGCGCGTGGCCAGCTCGTTCCAGATCGCCAGGCCGGCGAGGATCAACGAACCGACCACGGTGAACACACCCAGCCAGGGGTGGAACAGGAAAGTGGCGATCAGGTAGATCGGCAGCCAGGGCGCATCGAACAGTGCCACCAGCCCCGGGCCGGTGACGAACTGGCGGATGCTGTTCAGGTCGCTCAGGACCTGGGCAGGGTTGGCACTGTGTTCCTTGAGGCTGCGCTGGAATGCGGCATTGAAGACCCGCTCGCCCAGATGGGTGTCGAGGCCTGCGCTCATCTTGATCATCACCTGCCCGCGCACCCACTCCAGGGCGCAACTGAGCGCGAAGAAGATCAGCAAGATCAGGCTGAGCATCAGCAGCGTGGTTTCGTTGCGACTGGTCAGGACCCGATCGAAGACCTGCATCATATAAACGGAAGGCACGAGCATCAGCAGGTTGATGACCCCACTGAACAACGCCAGTACCCCGAACAGACGACGATAGCGCAGCAGGGCTGCATCGATATCTCGCTTGGGATCAAGAAAAAGTCGCATGGCATCCAGGGAAAGAGTGGCGAGAGGTAAAGGACAGTGACGCTGTGTCCAGGGAATGAAAGCAGCCGAAAAGCGGCGGCGATGCTAGCACTCTGCCTGTTGCTAATGAACAGCACGAACTCCCGTCCACACGCCTATTTCATCGGCTTACCCAGCCTGTTCTTGAACCTGTTTTCATGAAGGATCCAGCCATGTCGAGTCGCGGCCTGCCCTGTATCGACTACAAATTCCGGCTATCGCAGAAGCTAGCTAAATATATAGCTATCTAGCTAGCAAGCTAATAGGGCAATTTTTCCCGGAGAATCCACTCAGGCCCCGTAAATCAGGGGCTCCAGGCGAACGGGTAGAAAGACCGCTGCAGGGTCATGGGCAGGTATGAAAGGCATCTGGAAGGCGCGGGCCTGGTTATCGGACAGGCTCGACGGAATCTAATGACTACAAATTCCGGCTATGGGTGACCGAATAAAAGATAGCTATATAGCTATCTATATAGATTGTTATCACTCGTCCTTGAGGATTTCCAAAGGATTCTCGGGCAGTGGCTCCAGGCTGTCGCCCAGCGACAGACGCATCTGCGCCGCCTCGTGGAAGCGGAAGATCAGGCTTTTCACGGTCTTGCCTTCGGTGACGGTCTCATAGGTGATGGAGATGCCCGACTTGGCCATGATCTCGTTGATCGACGGCGTGATGACCCGCTGCCGCAGGTTGTTGAAGCGTTTGTAGCTGTCGCCCAGGTCCAGCAGGATACGCAGCTTCTCGACCTCGATGACCAGCACGCCGGTGCTCTTGAACTGCATCAGCAGTTCGAACAGCCGGAAGCTGTGCATGGAGTTGAGATTGGCCACCCGGCGCAAGTCGTAGGAGGTGAGCTTGCTGTTGAGCATCGACAGGTAGGGGATCACATCCACGGTGAAGTTGAGCGTCACCCGACCCTCACCCTCGGCGTAGGCCGCCTTGTACACCCAGCGGATACGCGTGCGGTTCTTGCCGTCGAAGGTCTGGATGTCGCGCTCGTAGAGGGAGTCGGCGGCTTCCTTGAGGTTGGTGTAGGCGAAACGGATGGGCACACCATAAATCTCCGCGAAACTCGCCGCCGTGACGGTGATCTTCGAAGGCATGGGCTTGCGCGGGTCGACCTGGGCGATGGCTGCCAGCAGCAGGCGCTGCTCCTGCAGGTTCAGCCGGTAGGAGGCGCTGATGAGGTCGTTGGCCTTGGTGATCAGCAGGGACGAAGGTTCTTTGGCGGCGGTCATCGACTATTCCTGACGCAGTAATGAGTCGATAGTAACAAGCTTGAACGACGATTATCGCCCCCGTTTTCGCAAGAAGATGCTTCGTATGGCTTCATACCGAAACAGATAGCTGAAATTTGTAGTCGATACGCGTAGGGGACATACCCGGAATTTGTAGTCGATAGCGATCAAAGGAATAGCCAGAATTTGTAGTCGATAGGCGACCTAGCTGTACGACCCCGCGTAAGCACTGATAACTCGGATAGCCGGAATTTGTAGTCGATAGACCAATGGCGCATAGCCAGAATTTGTAGTCGTTGGAAAAGAAAAAGCGGGAGGAGAGTTCAGGCGCAGCGAGTAGCACTTGGCCATAGCCGGAATTTGTAGTCGTATCGGGTCTGTATGCCTGCTGTAGGACGCGCCTGTAGGACAGAATGAGGGTGGCTAAACGCCTTACGCTATGCGGCTTTGCGCCATAGCCGGAATTTGTAATCGATAGAACGCGGCTCTATAGCCAGAATTTGTAGTCGATGGAGCGGGGTCGTGGGACCGGGGTGGGGAGGGCACGCAAAGGGGTGTTCAGCAGGCCTGTCGCGCCTGTGGATAACAGCTGAAATCTGTAGTCGTCATAGCTGGAATTTGTAGTCGATACAGCTGGAATTTGTAGTCGTCATAGCTGAAATTTGTAGTCGTATAGCCGGAATCTGTAGTCGATACCCCGCTGCAGGCCACGTAAATCAAGGGCTCCAGAGGTGCTAAAAACAAGCTTTAAAAACAAGCTTTTAAAAACAAGAAAAAACGCTTTTAAAAACCGCGCGTAAGTACGCGCAAGAAGCTCATTTTTTTTGTTTTTTGCAAAGCTAAAGGCAAAAGCAAAGGCGAATGCCCGTGAGAGGCCCTGAGGGCCCGCACAAGCTCCAAAAACCAACTCAAGCAAGCTGGTGCGCGGAGAAATGCTTTTTCGCGCTCAAAATCGATCACAGGGCCTTACAGGACGATTTGCCAGCGAAGCAAATTCAAATTTCCGCTTGTCTGGCAAACGCCCAGGGAAATCGATCTGCCGGACCAGGTCATCAGGGGCAAAGCCGCCGTGTAGGCAGGGCATGCTCGATCATCGCTATCTGCTGGTGACGTAGTCCCCGGACTTTCTCTGACGGCAAACTATGCAAATCCGCATCGGCCATAGAGCTATCGACTACAAAATCCAGGTATTTATCCTACATGCCATGCTGATTTGGCCTGCTGACCGAGTATGGCACAGGGCTACGGCGAATGGCCATGAAAAATAGCTAGCTATATAGATAGATAGCTATAATGCCAATCCCTGTGACCTGCCTATATATAAGGCAGGCGCGTTCCACAAGGAGAGCACAGTGACCATTTTTGCATGCGTCAACACCAAAGGCGGTGTTGGTAAGACCACGACAGCAGTCCACCTGGCCACCATGCTGGCAACCCGCGGCAAAACGCTGTTGATCGATGGTGACCCCCAGGCCAGCGCTGCCAGCTGGGCTGCCTGGCGTCGCGACAACCCGGAATACAGCCCAAGCCCAACGACCGTGTGCCTGCAGGGCAAGGCCATCAACTCTGAAGGCCGACAGTTGGCCAGCTCCTATGAACATGTGGTGGTCGATGCCGGTGGCCGTGACTCCGTCGGCCTGCGTTCTGCGTTGCTGTTGGCTGAAGTGGTGATCGTTCCGGTAGGTGCCAGTTCGTTCGATGCTGCCGCCATGACCGATCTGCTGACCGTCGTCGACCTGGCCCGCGACTACAACCCTGCTCTGGACGTGAAGATGCTGCTGTCACGGGTCGACACCCGTACCAAGGACACCGGCGAAATGCTCACCTTCCTGGAAGAACAGTCCTTCAGCGTGTTCAAGACCAAGATCTGCGAGCGTGTGGCTTTTCGCCGTTGCATCAGTGAAGGCGCCATCGTGCATGAACTCAAGCGCGATCATGCGGCCATCCAGGAGATGAACGCCTTCTTCGCCGAGGTGCTGCCGTGATCAAATCCAAGCCCGACATAAAGAGCTTCAAGAAGGACCCCAACGAATTCCTCGAAGGGGGAGAGGCAGACAAGGCACTGAGCAAACCGGCTGCCCACGAACCCGCCCGTAGCAAGGCAGCCGAAGCGCCGGTCGAAGCACTCAAGCCTGAGCCCACCGTGCAGAAACTCTTTCGTCTGCGTTGGGACATTGCCAACGCCTTGAAGATCGGCGCGGCCCAGGAATCTGCGAAAACCGGCAAGCGCGTCACCGAGACGGACATTGTTCAGCAGTTGCTGAAGCAGCATTACAACCTCGACTGAGGCTCTGTATTTGCAGCTATATAGATATGTATATAGCTAGCTATCAGGCCGAGATTTAAAATGCCTGACCATCTATTCCAAGCCTGGAATCGGCAAGGCTTGGAATAGAAGTCCTGGCTGTGATAGCTAGCATTATAGCTATCACAGCAAACAGGGATTAATACCACCCCTACAGCTTATAACTAAGCTGCTGTTAACCTCTTGTGCGCGTGCTCGCTCCATGCGTAGAGCGGATAAGGGAGGAAAGAGGTGATCTCAAATGATCTGCTATATTAGGGGTGGTATTAAAAAGAGGCTTCGCCATGATCCATGAGATCGTCCATGTCCATGAGCGCCTTCAGCAAAAGCTGGGCGCTTTCTCTCGTCTCTGGCCGTCGCTGGTGGTCACCGGTAGCGTCTGGCGACTGCCCTTGTTGGCCGAACAGAAAGCCCCCGACCGTATCGATGTCGAGCGCCTTGAGGGCGCAGCGGCCATTGAAGCCACCCGTCAGGCCATGGCTGCTTTCGAGCGTTTGCCCGGTCAGGCCCCCGGTACGGTCATGCGTTTGCCGGGCTATTTCGCCCTGCGCGACAGCGTGCTGCCCCAGGTTCGTGAGATCAACGAACTCAAGGACGAGCTGATGGCCATGATCGAGAAGACCCGCATCGAGCTTAATCTGGCCACCACTGCGCGGTCGAAGATCCTGCGCCAGGCGTTGGGGCATCAATTCAGCATGAAGCAGTTGGCCCGCCATACTCAGGTGTTCGACAGCACGCCACGCTTGATCGTCTTTACCTGGGCCGGGCACACCACCGGCGGTGAGCGCATCGAGGTCGGCAAGGTGCGTGAGCTGCTGACCAAGACGGCCGAGCAGCAGTCCGAACGCGACAATGTTGCGCCAGGCGAAACCCTGGCGGGTGCCGAGCTGCGACGTATCGTCAACCTGGCCGACCAGGCCACCCTCATCAAGTACAAGAAAGTGGCACCGCACCCGCGGGCCATGCTGTATTTCTCGGCCAGCTCACGCTACGACGCGATGATCCACAGCAATCTGCCGCTGTTCGTGCTCGCCGGCCAGGAGCCGATCGAGGTACATGAGCTGCGCGACTTCGATCGGCATGCGCGTCAGGCCGAGCGGCCTGACAAGAAGCCGCGTATCGAAGTGATCCCACGCATGAACCTGTTCCTCAACCCCGACGACCTGGTGGGCATGCGCAAGGCCCAACCCACCGAAGGGCGCAGCACCCTGGTGGCGTCGACCTATTCGGAACGCCGCAGTACACCGGCCGCTGCGCCCAGCCAGGATGACGACCAGCTGGACCTCAATCTGCAAGATCCTCAGGACTGAATGGCAGTCTGGCGCCGTCCTCGATGAATGTGCTCCAGGCCTGCATCAACTGCCGGCGTTTTTCCAGCAGATCGCCGCGGTGGTAGGCCGCTTCGACTTTGTCGCCCAGGCTGTGGGCCAGGGCCATTTCGCAGACATCCCTGGGAAAGTCGGTGCTTTCCGCCGCCCAGGTGCGGAAGGTCGAGCGAAAACCATGGGGCACGTAGGCGCTGGCCTGCAGTGAGGCCATCACACGCCGCAAGGCATTGCCGGGTAGCGCGCCGCTGCGCCTGGCATTGGGAAATACATGGGAAGGATGCTGGCCACGCTGTTGCTCCAGCACCTGCAGCGCGGCGTCGGTCAGCGGCACACGATGCGCCTTGCCGCCTTTCATCCGCGTGGCGTCGAGGGTCCATACGCGGCTGGCCAGGTCGAATTCGCTCCAGCGTGCCTCGCAGACTTCCGAACTGCGGCAGGCGGTATGGATAAGCAGTTCGCAGGCCCGGGCGGCGGTGCTGTCCAGGCTGTCGAGACGGCGCACGAAAGCCCCTAGCTGCTCGGCAGGCATGGCGGCAAAGGGGGCCTGGCTGCGGTTCTGGCGGGGCAGCAGTTTGTCCAGATGGCCGCGCCAGCGTGCCGGGTTCTCTCCACTGCGCAGTTGCCGCGCCTTGGCGGCGTCGAGCACCAGCTCGATGCGGTTGCGCAGGCGAAAGGCGGTTTCCGGAATCTGTCGCCAGATCGGCGCCAGCACCTGCAGCACTAGGTCGGTATCGACGGCCTCGACCGGTACATCGCCGAGCAGCGGATACACATGGTCACGCAGCGAGTGCGACCACAGCTGGGCGTGCCGCGGGTTCTTCCAGCTTGGCCGGTGGGTGGCGATATAGCGCTCGGCCTCTACACGGAAAGTCACCGGCCCGGCCTGCCTGGCCTCGCGACGTTCAGCCTCACGCTGGGCCAAGGGGTCAATGCCCTGGGACAGCCCGAGTCGCAGGGTGTCAGCGGCCAGGCGCGCGCTCTTCAGCGACACCGCCGGGTAAGCACCCAGGCCCAGGTCATGCCGGCGCTTGTCGACCTGGTAGCGAAGGATCCAGCTCTTGCCACCGCCGGCTCCCACACGCAGGAACAGGCCCCGGCCGTCCGCATAGCGGCCGGGTGCAACCACCGATTTGACGAAAGATTGGTTCAACTTGCTCATTTGCGGCTCGCAAGGGGCCAAGGCAGGAAAGGTGAAACTTTACAGCACAATGTACGCAGAGGCACCCTCTGCGTACATTTGCGGTTATGGCCAATAAATGCGGACGTTTATTTCAGTTAGGCGAAAGTGTTCCCACAGTTGGACCCACAGCGTGGCCACTTGAAGAAGCCAGCTTGCTCGCGAACGGCGCATGGCCTGTTCGCGAGCATGGGAGAAGCGACAGACAGCGGTTCAGATCTTGAAGCTGTCGACCAGTTGCTTCAGGCGGCCGGCCTGTTGCGACAGTGCGGCGCAATCCTTCAGCGTGTCATTGAGGTTGGCCACGCCCTGCTGGTTGAGGGTGTTGATCTGGTTGATATCGATGTTCAGGGTTTCCACCACGGCGGTCTGTTCTTCGGTGGCGGCGGCGACCGACTGGTTCATGGCATCGATTTCGCCGATGCGCCGCGTCACGTCGTGCAGGCGGCCGCCGGCCTGGTTGGCCACCTCGACGCTGCCTTGGCTGGAGGCCTGGCTTTCGTTCATGTTCAGCACCGCATCCTGCGAACCGGTCTGCAGTTCGCCGATCATCTTGTGGATCTCGTCGGCGGACTCCTGGGTACGGTGCGCCAGGTTACGCACCTCATCGGCTACCACGGCAAAGCCGCGGCCCGCCTCGCCAGCCCGTGCTGCCTCGATGGCAGCGTTGAGCGCCAGCAAGTTGGTCTGCTGGGAAATGCCCTTGATCACGTCGAGAATGTGGCCGATGTTGTCGGTACTGGCGTTGAGCTTCTCGATCTGCGTGCACGACCCGCTGATCTTCTGCGACAGCTCACTCATGGCCTTGATGGTCTTTTCCACCACCTGGCGACCTTCTTCGGCTTCGTGCCGTGCCTCGCTGGCCTGGTTCGAGGCATCGGAGGCGTTGCGGGCGATTTCCTGGGTGGCGGCACCCAGCTCGTTGATCGCCGCCGCCACGCTGTTGGTCCGCGCGCTTTGTTCATCGAAACCGATGATCGACGAGTTCGACGACTCCACCACACGCCGCGACAGATCATGCACTTGCTGGGTCGCCGATGACACCTCGGCGATCGAGGCATGCACGCGCTCGACGAAGCGGTTGAACGAGCTGCCCAGTTCGGCAAATTCGTCACGGCCCTGGATGCTCAGGCGCCGGGTCAGATCGCCTTCACCTTCGGCAATGTCCCGCATGGCACGGCCCATGTCGGTCAGCGGGCGCATCAGGGCACGGATCAGCAACGACAGCAGCAGGGCGATCACCGCCACGGCCACCAGCATGGCGATCAGCGCCGAGTTGCGGAACTGGCTCAGCGGTGCGTAGGCCTTGTCCCGGTCGATGGACAGACCGACGTACCAGTCGGCACCCGGCAGGCCGGGGATCGGCGTGAACGACAGCAGGCGTTCCTGGCCGTTGAGCGTCACTTCACGCAGGTGCTTGTCGAGCTGGATGTTCTGCCCAGGGTAGAGATCCTTGAGGTTCTTCATCACCTGGTCCTTGTCGGGGCTGACGATCATCTGCCCGTCGCCGCTGACCAGCACTGCATGGCCAATACCACCGAAGTCCACCGAGTTGATGATCTTCACCAGCGTGTCCAGGCTCAGGTCGCCACCGGCCACGCCAATGACCTGGCCCTTGCTGCGGATCGGACTGGCCACGGTGACCACCAGCCCACCCACCGAAGCCTGGTAAGGCGCGCTGATGACCGTCTTGCCGGCCGCGGCGGTCCCGGTATACCAGGGCCGCTTGCGCGGGTCGTAGCCGGCGGGCATTGCCACGTCAGGACGCTGGGTGAACACCCCATCGCTGTCACCCACATAGGTGAACTGGAAGGTGGAGGTCAGCGACGGCGCACCGACCATACCGCCCAGATCGGGGTTCTTGATGCCCAGGCGCTCGACATCCTGGGTCAGGTTGTCCAACACCAGAATGCGTCCGCCCAGCCAATTCTGCACGCTGCTGGCGGTCAGCTCGCCAGCCTGGCCCACCGAAGCCTCGAGGTTCTGACGAATCGTCGTGCGCTGCAGGTAGTCGTTATAGAGGGTGAACAATGCAAAGGCCAATACCACCACGCCGGCAGCGGCCAACAGGATCTTGTGACGAAACTTCAGATTCATCGGACATAACTCGAAAACATGGGTAGAAAAGAATAAGCACACTGATGCAGTGGATTTTCATTCTCGAGAACGTGAAAAACACCTGAAGTTTTCATTGAACGTTCGAATAAAAGCAGCGGCAGTTTCTGGCAGTGTATTCATCATGGGCTGGCCCGGCTGTGTATTTTTTTTGAGAGGGTCCGGCTGCCTTTATAGCCGCGTCCTAGAGCGATTGAAAGCGTCGTGACCGGTAAGTCGCCTTTTTTACACTTTTCGACGACTGGTACTTACAGCTCTGCGTTTTCCGGCCGATAGCGTGCTGAATAAATGTCTTTCGTGGTCCACAACAATAATCTTCCCAATGGCCATTCCCCCTATTAAAAATCAGACTTTCCCGGAGAACGTCGAATGAATAGCTGGTTTGCCAATATCAGCGTCAATATGAAACTGGCCCTTGGATTCGGGCTGGTGCTTGTCTTTACTGCCATTCTGGCTCTGGTCGGCTGGACCGGTGTCAACGGTCTTATCCAGCGCAGCAACTGGATGAGCGATATCACCGCGCTGGGTCAGGAGTTGACCAAGCTGCGCGTGACCCGTCTGCAATACATGATCGCCAACGGTGACGAAAAGGTCGCCGACACCGTGCAGGCGTCCTTCGATGGCTTCAAGGGCAAGCTCGATGAGCTGATCGGCACCTTCAAGAGCCCCGACAACGTCCGGATGCTCAAACAGCTGAGCGACGTGAACGCTGCCTACCAGAAGTCCTTCAACGACATGCGTGGCGGTTATCGTGCTCTTAACGAGGCACGCACCAAGATGGCCGCCCAGGGCGGCAAGGCGACCGAGCTGGTCGAACAGACCCTGAACGAGGTCAAGGGCAACCCCGAACGCATGGAACAGTTCGAGGCGGTCAGCCAGATGCGTGTCGACCTGCTGAAGCTGCGCTTTGAAGTACGCGGCTATGCCAGTGCCCCCACGGATGATGGCGAGCAGAAATCCTTCAAGCAGCTCGATGAAACCAGCAAGACCCTCGCGCGCATGGATGCCGTGTTCTCGGGTTCTCTGGTTGACCGCGTGCAGCAGCTGGACAGCACCCTGGCCGGTTACCGCAGCGGCCTGACGGACTTCAAGAACGGCAACGCCCAGGTCGTGCAGGCACGCAAGGAAATGACCACCCAGGGCCAGGACATCGTCAAGATCAACGAGCAGCTCTACCAGCTGCAACTGGACCGCCGTGACGCCGAAGGCGCCCAGGCTCGCCAGCTGCAGATTGCCTTCACCCTGGCTGCCCTGCTGTTGGGCGTACTGGCCGCCGTGCTCATCACCCGGCAGATCAACCGCCCGATCCAGCAGACCCTGCAGGTGGTCGAGCGCATCGCCTCGGGCGACCTGACCCATCAGGATGTCATCACCCGCCGCGACGAGCTGGGCGTGCTGCAACAGGGCATCCAGCGCATGGGCAACACCCTGCGCGAGCTGATCACCGGCATTCGCGATGGCGTGACCCAGATCGCCAGCGCCGCCGAAGAGCTCTCGGCCGTCACCGAGCAGACCAGCGCCGGCGTCAACAACCAGAAGACCGAGACCGACCAGGTGGCCACCGCCATGCACGAAATGTCGGCCACCGTCCAGGAAGTCGCGCGCAACGCCGAACAGGCCTCGCAGGCCGCCTCCGCCGCTGACCGTGAAGCTCGCGACGGCGACCGGGTAGTGGGTGAAGCGATCGCGCAGATCGAGCGCCTGGCCACCGAGGTGGGGCGCTCCGCCGATGCCATGAACCAGCTGGAGCAGGAAAGCGACAAGATCGGCAAGGTCATGGACGTGATCAAGGCAGTGGCCGAACAGACCAACCTGCTGGCCCTCAACGCGGCCATCGAGGCGGCACGGGCCGGCGAAGCCGGGCGCGGTTTCGCCGTGGTGGCCGATGAGGTGCGTGGCCTGGCCCAACGTACCCAGCAGTCCACCGAAGAAATCGAAAGCCTGATCGCCGCCCTGCAGAACGGCACCCGCCAGGTCTCGACCATCATGCTCGGCAGCCGCGACCTGACCCTCAGCAGCGTGGAGCTCAGCCGCAAGGCCGGTCACTCGCTGGGCACCATCACCGAGACCGTGGCCGGCATCCAGGCGATGAACCAGCAGATCGCCGCCGCTGCCGAACAGCAGAGCGCCGTGGCCGAAGAAATCAGCCGCAGCGTGATCAACGTGCGCGACATCTCTGAGCAGACGGCCTCGGCCAGTGAAGAGACTGCGGCCTCCAGCGTCGAGCTGGCGCGTCTGGGCGGCCAACTGCAAACGATGGTCAGCCACTTCAAGGTGTAAGGGATCTATTGGGCAGGACGCCCTTCGGCCGCAAGCTGAAGCATTTCAGCTTGCGGTATACGCACACGTTTGCCTCAACTTCTGCCGCGAAGCTGCATATTCACAGTAGAGGCGGCGTTTTCCTGACCTCTTCGCGAGCAAGCTCGCTCCCCGAGATCAAAAGCCGCCACCTGCTTTAGCAGCGCAGCAGTGCTTACTTGATCGCCGTGTTCAGATAAGTATCGACCAGGATGCGCTCGGCCTTGCGCTTGCCGGCGCGCAGGAAGGCCTGGAAGCGCTCGCTGGCCATCAGCTTGCCGGCCTGGGTGTCGAGGCGTCGGCGCACGCTGTCGGTCACGCTCTCGGGGCCATGCTGCTGGGCATGCGAACAGGCCAGGGTCTCGACCAACTTGGCGCGGAATTTTTCCAGGCCACGTCCGCTTTCCACCCGCTTCCAGGTCGAGACGAAGAAAGTTTCGCCACGCCCGGGTCCGTCGCAGGCGACATAGGACACTGCGCACAGGCCCACACCGCTGCGCTTGCGCCAGTGCACCGCACTGCGCTCATCCAGCGTCAGCACGTCATCTTCCAGCCAGGCGTAGCCGCTGTGGGTCAGATGGATGATCGCCGCTTCCAGCGCCCCCAGGGTGCTGCCGAAGGCCTGGTCAGCGAAACGCGCCTGCAGCACCACCTGCTTGTCGCGCACCACCCGCACCGACCAGCCGGCCCCACGTGCGTCGCGGCTGATACCGCGCGGTACGCGGTAGATCAGGCCGTCAACCGCCCGGTCGTAGCAACGCAGGCCCGATACATCCACATCGGAATGCACCCGTGCTTCGGGCTCCTGCTCCAGCGGTTGGTTGATCGGCTGGCCACTGCGGTGCAGAAAACGCAGGATCTGCACCGACTCGGGGGTGACATGGAAGGTGGTCAGGAACGGCCAGCGCTTGAGCGCCAGCTCCCCGATCCCGGAGGACTCGGCAGACGGCTTGGCGGCGGCCGGCTTGTGCTCGAGGATGCGGCTTTCGGCCACCACATCATGCACGATGGCCTGCGCCTGCTCGGCGCCGAGGCGTTCCTTGTAGTGCTCGTAGATATCGTCCAGGTCCGCACTGGCCTTGCGTGTCAGCTTCAACATGTCGGGGTCTGTCTCCACTTGGCTTCGATATCGCTGAGGTCCAGCAGGCGGCCGGCACGGACATCGGCCAGGCCTTCCTCGACCGGATCGGGCGCGGTCTGCTGTTCGAGGTAGCGGTTCAGCGCCTGGCGCAGGTGCCAGGCCTGGTCACGACGGGTCATCTGCGCCAGATGCTGCAGGCGCTTGAATTGCTCGGGTTCCAGAGGGAGAGAAACAACGGCTGTCATGGGAAGATCCTGCGAAGGCCTGGCCAGTACCAGGGACGATTCGCAATGCCATGATCGACTGGCGCTCCGGTTGCCAGATGGATCAATTGAACAAAAATAAAACCAATATCAAATAGCCATGACCTTTCCACTGTCCGGCTAATTATCATTGATGCGATGAAACAATGACCAGACGGTCACGAATTAGTTCCCTTTTATATCAAGGCATTCCATTAACACGGCAGGTTCAAGGCGGACTTATTGTTCCTCAGCGCGCATGTACGAACAAGGCCGTAAGCAAATAACAAAGTGCCACTACTGTATCGAAACAGAAATAATTTCCGCTCACGTCGATCAATTATTTCCGTCCCTGTGCATTGGCACGCCGTGCGCCGCGCCCTGTATCGGACCGCTTACAAAAGCGACTTACCGCTCGTCGGAATGCTCCAGCGAACGCAGGTAATCGGCCACCGCAATCCGGTCGACCTTGCGCTGGCCTGCCCACAGGAAGTGTCGCCAGGTGTCGCTGTCGAGCAGCCGGTCGACCTCCTGGCGGATGCGCTTCTGTTCCGCATAGGGTACTTGCGCCGGCGGGTTATCCATCCGCCAGGCGGCTTCCAGCACTTCGACCAGCTTGCCGCGCAGCTTCTCCAGGCCCCGGCCGCTGGCTACCCGGCGCCAGGTCGAGAGAAAGAACGTCTCGCCGCGCCCGGGCCCGCTGCGGGTCACGTAGGCCACCGCACACAGGCCCACACCACTGCGCTTGCGCCAATGTACGGCGGCGCGCTCGCTCAATTGCAGAACATCCTCGCGACGCCAGGCGTGGCCACTGTGGATCAGGTGGATGATCGCCGCCTCCAGGGCGCGCCGAGTGCCGCCGAAACGCAGATCGGTAAAGCGCGCCGAAACCTGCACCTGGCGGTTTTTCAAGACCCGCACGATCCATACGCGACCACGGGTTTCCCGGGTAATGCCGCGCGGAACGCTGTAGGTGACACCATCGACAACTCTGTCGTAACACCTCAGGCCTGAAATATCGATTTCAGACGCTGTGCTCATGCCGACTATCCGCAGGGTTGAAAGAGAAGCCTGCCGGCCCTGCGACTTATTACCCTGGGCCCACTGCGCAGAACGGTTCGGTTTTCCTCAGCAACTTTCACACTGAACACGTTGCCGTCTTAGTTACTGAGGCGTCCATCTTTTGCTGCGGTACGCAATATCAATTCAACATCAGCTACACCTGTGTTTTATCGCTATAGAACACCGACCACAGCGGCCAGCCACAACCCCAGCCCTCCTACCAGAGTCTGCCGATAGAGCCTGGCGCGCCAAAGCCCCGTCAGGCGCCTGCCCAGGGGGGCGCCGCGTAATTGCCGAAACTGTCTCAGCAACTGCCGGTTTTCTTCGGTCAGATGGCCTTGCACGGCCTCCAGGGCGCAGAGATGCGTGCTGTTCCAGTCGCGCAGGCGCCCCTGCAGAAGCAGCCGCAAGCGCAGCCAGCGGGCTTTCCAGCCGGTGTTGGCGCCTACCAGGTTGGCGTCGTGCTGACGATAGTTCACATAGGGCCTGGGGTCGTAGAGGACCTGGCCGCCGACACCGGTCACCACCAGATACGCCCACCAGTCATGCGACACCACCTCCAGCGACGAGCGCTCCAGCTGCGTGCCGAACTCACTGAGCAGGCACCGCGCAGCATGGTTGAACACCATGGTGTTGCCACCACCGATGTTCTGCACCAGCGCGTTGGCAAACCCGGGCCGCCGACGAAACCTCGGTGACAGGCCGATCGGCCGGCCTTGCGCGTCGATGAGCCGGGTCCGCCCCATGTACAGCGCCGGCCGTTGAGCCGGGATGCTTTGCAGCCAGCACACCGCCTGGGTGAGCTTGTCTTCATGCCAGACATCGTCCTGATCGCACCAGGCATAGAATTCGGCGCTCAGCGCGGGGTTGCGTACACAGGACAGGAAATTCTGCGCAAAGCCGCGCTGCGGCCCTTGCCAGAGGCTGAGCCGCTGTCCTCCCCAGAGGTCTCGATAATGCCGGGCGATCTCCAGGGTACGATCGGTTGAGCCATCATCGGACAACGCCACGAACCAGGCAGGCCAGTGTTGTCGGGCGATTGATTCCAGCTGTTCGACCAGGTGAGCCTGGCCATTGCGGGTGCACAACAGAATAGCTACCGAAGCGGTGGGCTGGCGTGACCAGCGCACGGCGATCGTCGCGTCGCGAACGGCGCATTCGGCGGGCTCGGGGCGGTCAACTGCATGCAAACGGCCATGATCCAGGCACGAGTCCTTGTTCTGATGATCGTAGGCCATGCAGGCTGCCGGACATTGAGAGACAGGACAGTACGACGGGAAGTCTGGCAGCCGATCGGCTCGCGGGTTCAGCCAGGCGATGGACGGCGCCCGAACAGGCAGCACGCTGCGCCTGGCTTGCGTTTTGGCTCATAATGGCCGGCCAGGTTTTGTTGCAAGGTTCTTTTTCAGATGAAAAAACTGCTTCCCTGGCTGCTCGGTGGCGCTCTTTCCTTCCTGCCACTGTCTTTACTTCACGCAGCCACGACCAAGCCCGTACAACTCACCGTACTGGCTTCCAGCGCCACCATGGGCGCCTTCCAAGCCCTGAGCGCCGACTACGAGAAACGCACCGGCGTCCGCCTGGTGGCCGAGGTAGCGCCCTCCACCGGCAACTTGCCCCAGGCGATTCCCGAACGCCTGGCCCGCCAGGAAATGGCCGACGTGGTGCTGCTCACCCGCCAGGGCCTGGACCGGCTGATCAAGGAAGGGCATGCCGATGCCGACAGCCGCGTCGAGCTGGCCAAGGCCTTCATCGCCATGGCCGTTCCTCAGGGCGTTCCAAAGCCGGACATCAGTACCCTGGAAAGCTTCCGCCAGACCCTGCTCGATGCCTCGTCCATCGCCTACCCGGACAGCTCCAGCGGCCTGTATGTATCGCGCGTGCTGTTCAACCAGATGCACCTGACCGAACGGCTGCAAGACAAGAGCCGCATGATCAGCAATGAACCGGTCGGCGCGGTACTGGCGCGGGGCGAAGCGCAACTGGGCTTCCAGCAATTGAGCGAACTGAAACAGGCCGAAGGCATCCAGATCGTCGGTCTGATCCCCGATCAGGTCCAGCAGATGACCCTGTACTGCGGCGCCGTGACCACATACAGCGCTCATCCGGCCGATGCCAAGGCCTTGCTCGACTACCTGGCCTCGGGCGAGGCCGCCGCCGCCCTGCGCAAGAGCGGGCTGGAACCGGTGGTGCGCTGACACCACCCCGTGCTGCCGTTCATCCCGTCGGTATCGATACCGGCGGTAGGTCCTGGTATTTCGGCTAGCCTGTCCTGATCGGCAGTCATGTTCATGAAGTCGTCGCCGTTTTCTCCGGTTTCTTTACGGATACTGCACCATGAAAACGGGCATCGACGACCTGCGCCAGTCCCTGGCCAGGCCTGACATCTGGCTGCATTTCTCGCTCAGCGACACCCGCGCGCGGTACATCCGCAGCACGCTGGGTCCTTGGTGGATCACCCTGGGCACGGCGCTGGGCGTCATCGGCCTGGCACAGGTCTGGAGCCTGGTGATGCACACCGACCTGGCCAGCCTGATGCCCAGCCTCGCCGTCGGGCTGGTGCTCTGGTACATGATCGCCGGCATCCTCACCGAGTCGGCCAACGGCTTCACCCATCAGGCCGCGATCATCCGCAACTACCCTCTGCCGCTGCTGCTGCACGTACTGCGCCTGGTCACCCGGCACCTGATCAACTTCGCCCACAACCTGCTGATCATCGTCCTGGTATTCCTGATCTACGGCTTTCCGGCGCCGCTCAACCTGCTCTGGGCCCTGGCTGGGCTGCTGATCCTGGTGCTCAACCTGGGCTGGCTGGCGCTGCTGATCGCCACCCTGGGCGCACGCTTCCGTGACCTGGGGCCCTCCATCGAGGCCTTGATGCCCGTACTGTTCTTTCTCACCCCGATCCTCTACAAGTCCTCGGACCTCGCGGCGGCCGCCGCCTGGTTCGACTACAACCCGCTTACCCGGCTGTTCGTGCTGGTCAAGAACCCGCTGCTGGAACTGCCTTTCACCTTGAACGATTACCTGCTGATGCTCGCCCTGGCGGCCGTTGGCTGGACCCTGGCGTTGCAGCTGTTCAGCCGCTCTCGCCAGCACATCGTGATGTGGCTCTGAAATGCCCGGCATCGAGTTGCGCAACGTCTCGCTGACCTTTCCGGTGATCAGCGAATCCGGTGCCTCGCTGCGCCGGCGTCTGGTGCGCATGAGCACCGGTGGCGCGCTGTCCAGCGACCATGAGCACACGGTCTATGTGCAGGCGCTCAAGGACATCAACCTGAGCATCCGCGACGGCGACCGTATCGGCCTGGTCGGTCATAACGGCTCGGGCAAGAGCACGCTGTTGCGCCTGCTGGCGGGTATCCACACGCCGACGCAAGGCAGCCTGCGCATTGACGGCAGTACCCGCGCCCTGCTGGAGCTGGGCGTGGGGATCGACCATGAACTGTCGGGCCGCGCCAACATCGGCCGCCTGGCACGCCTCTATGGCTACCCGCTCCAGCAGCTGCCAGACGCCATCAGCGACATCGAAGACTTCTCCGGGCTGGGCGGTTACCTGGACCTGCCGGTGCGCTCGTATTCGTCCGGCATGCAACTGCGCCTGATGTTCGCCGTCTCGACCCTCTACCCCACCGACATCCTGCTGATCGACGAAGTGCTGGGGGTGGGCGACGCGGCCTTCCAGGACAAGGCCCGGCAACGCATGGAGCAGCTCATGAAGCAGTCCAAGATCGTCGTGCTGGCCTCGCATTCCCCCTCGCTCATTCAGCGCTTCTGCACCACCACGCTGCGTCTGGAGGCCGGCAGCATCGTCGACATCACATCCCAGGGAGGCCCTGATGATCAAGTCAGCCATGCTGAGGATCATAAAAACTATAGCCTTTGAGGTGTTTGGCCCTTATGCCTGCCGCCTGGCGCTGGCCACCCACCATGAGGCCGCCTCACCGGCCCGCCTGCCAGCGCGGGCGCGCATGGCCTACTACGCGCTACAAGGCATGAGCCTGGTGATTCCGCTGCCGCGCCTGATGCGCGACCAGGAAAAGGCCGAAATCGAGCGGCCGCAGATCTACGACGAGCACCTGCTCAACCTGATGGTCAACCGTATCTACAACCTGCCCGAAGTGCAGGTCGACCCCGCAGCGCCGCGGCGCATCAACGTGCTGGTGCCGGCGTTCACCATCAGCACCATTTCCGCCGGTTTCTTCGGGGTCTTCAATGTCGCGCTGTTCATCGCCGAACAGGGCTATCGGGTGCGCCTGGTGCTGTTCGACAACTTCAACTACGACGCCCGACAGTTCCGCGAAGCCCTGGCGCGCTTCCCGACCATGGAGAAGCTGTTCGAGCGCCTGGACATCGAGTACATCGGCGCCCGCACCCAGCCGCTGCGCGTTTCAACACATGACAACTGCGTGGCCACGGTGTGGTACAGCGCCTACTTCGCCGAGAAGATCGCCGGCCTGACCGGTCAGCGGCCCTTCCTGTACCTGATCCAGGACTTCGAGGCGGCGTTCCACCCGTTCAACAGCCTGTATTGCATGGCGCGCCGTTCCTACGCGCTGCGCTACCACACCCTCGCCTCGTCCAGTGCCCTGCTCGCCTACCTCAGACAGCAGGCGATCATCAGCGACGACCCGCAGCTGCGTGCGAGCAGCTTCAATAACGCCTGCTCGTCATCCATCTACCCGGCCGAACAGTTTCGCCAGGCCAAGGCTCAGTCCGGCAAGCGCCTGGTCTTCTACAGCCGCCCGGCGGTCAACCGCAACATGTTCGAGATGGCCGCCCTGGCGCTGATCGAGGCCTTCAAGCAGGGCGCCTTCGCCGCCGAAACCTGGGAGTTCTACGGCATGGGCATCGGCAACACCACCGTCCAACTCGGCCCCGGCGTCGTCGTGCGCCAGCTGCCGCGCATGTCGCTGCAGGAGTATCAGGACGTCACCAAGACCTTCGACCTGTGCCTGACCCTGATGTCTTCGCCCCACCCCAGCCTGATACCGATCGACCTCGCCGCAGCGGGCGCCATCGTGGTCACCAACACCTTCGAGACCAAGACGGCCGACTACCTCACCGGCATTTCCGCCAATATCATCCCCGCGCCCCCGGAACTGCCTGCCCTGACCCAGGCCCTGGTCGAAGGCGCACGCCGCACCGCCGACGTCGAAGCGCGCCTGCGCCACGCCGAGGTGAACTGGCCTCGCAGCTGGGACGAAACCTGGACGGATGCGCACCGTGCCATGATCCGCGAGGTGTTTGCCGATGTCTGAACAACACGCCCTGCAACAGGCCCTGCAGCAGGCCGGCGAGCGCCTTGGCTGCGACAAGGTCATCCCGCACGGCTACCACGTCCACTATGCGCGACACCTGCTGCACTGGTGGCACCAACCGCTGCGCCTGCTGGAAATCGGCATCGGCGGCGAAGACCGCGAACTCGGCGGCGCCTCGTTGAACATGTGGCACCAGGTGTTCGAACAGGCCGAGCTGTATGGCCTGGATATCTACCCCAAGCAGGCCCTGGACCGGCCACGCCTGCAGACCTTCGTGATCGACCAGGGCGACCCGGCTGCGCTGCGCGAGTTCGCCCGCCAGCACGGTCCCTTCGACGTGATCATCGACGACGGCAGCCATCGCCGTTCCGACCAGCTGGCCAGCCTGTTCAACCTGATCGAGCACGTGCGCCCCGGCGGCTACTACATCCTCGAGGACTACTTCACCGCCTACTGGCCGGTGTACGACGGCTCGACCCTGGCCCGCGACTTCCTCGACACGCCGGTACGCTGGCTCAAGCAGACCATCGACATCATCAACATCAACAACCTGCTGTCCGAACAGGTGCGCCGCCAGGTACCGAACTGGAAGATCGACGCCTTGCACGTCTACCCCGGCATTGCCTTCATCGGCAAAAGTCACCACAGCCCACCCAGCGAGATTCCCAACGAGCACTTCCTGCTCAACCAGATCGAACTCGACGAGCTGCGCTACGGCATCTACAAGCAGCTGTTCTTCACCCACAGCCGCGACCCGATGCAACACCTCGAGGCCCTGCTGGAAATCAAGAAATGGGTCGATGCGAGCATCCAGACCGCCGATGAGGCGCTGAAGCCGAAGAGCTCTTAACTGACCTGTAGTGCGCCTGACCCTGTGCTGAGAATGTTCCTACACGTAATGTGGAAGGATTCAGGGTCATGCGCAGATCCATCCTGCGCCCTGCCCAATCACCCGGGCCAGATAGCCCCTGGGGTGACCGTCGCATCAAGAAACGATTCGTCATGTGGTGTGATTCAGGGTGGCTGCTGCCTCTCGGCTCAGGCCTGGGGCCTGCCCTGAGGGGCTGGTTTCCAGCGCCGTGCGCTTTTTCTCTTTTTAATCTTTTAAAGCTTTTAGGACCGCTACAGGCCTTGATATACGCGGCCTCCAGCTTCGAAATGTGGAGGGATTCAGGGTGTAATGTGGTGTGATTCAGGGTGAGATATGGAGGGATTCAGGGTGGTAATGTGGTGCGATTCAGGGTGACCATGGAAACCGTCGAAGCCCTTTCCACATTACCCGCATGGCCCAAGAAAAAATCTATAAATCCAACGCGCTCATCGAAGCGTCCTACACGCTGTCAGTGGCTGAACAAAGGATCATTCTGGCGTGCATCGCCCAGGTCGATCGCGGTTCGCCGATTACCGATGAGGTGCTGTACAGCATCCCGGTCGCCAGCATCGTCAAGGCCACCGGGTCTGACAGTAAGTCCATCTACAAGGAACTGCTCGAGGCGTCGCGCAAGCTGCGCCAGCGTGGTGTGAGCATTGAGCTGGAGCCCAATGGCGGTGGCCGCAAGGCCAAGACCCTGGAAGCCAGTTGGGTGCAGAGCATCGTCTACAACGAGCGTGAAGGTGCCATCAGCCTGCGCTTCAACAAAGACATGCTGCCGTTCCTGACCGAACTCAAAGAGCAGTTCACGCGCTATGACCTGTCCGATGTGGCCAGGATGACCAGCCTCTACGGCATCCGGCTGTTCGAGATGCTGGTTCAGTACGCCAGCATCGGTTGCCGGGAAATCGCCCTGGCCGATCTGCGCAAATGGCTGCGCCTGGACGACAAGTACCCCCTGATGGCCGACCTGCGCCGCTACGTCATCGCACCCGCCGTAAGCCAGCTGAACGAGCACAGCCCGTTACGGGTGCGCTACGAACTCAAGCGCCATTGCCGCAAGATCACCCACCTGAATTTCATCATCGCTCACAAGCGGCTGCCTGCGGCCGAGGCCGAGCCTGCTGCAGAAAAGCCGCCCCAGCGTATAGCGCTGTCGAACTATGAACTCAGCCGCCTGGCGCATAAGGGAGAGAGCCTGAGTGATGCCCTGACGCGCCTGAATGCCTACATCAAATGAACGCAGGTGCGTGATTGCAAGACGCCTCTCTTTCTCTTGAAGGACATTTCCGAGAAAATCCCGGCCGCTTGTGCCCATGCATTCAGGCTTCTACCCTCCTGCCGTCGCTGCCAATTCAGCGACCAGGTTTGGTAGGCCTGGGTAAATGGGGCGCAAGGCGCCATCTTCTGTGAGGCGCCGTTGCGGTCAGCTTTATGGCGGCCGTGCGCTTGGCGTTCTCGGACGCGCCGGTTTTGCCCATTTACCGGTCTACCAACTTGCGCATGGCCGCCACCCTTCGTTTGGTAGCGAACGGTGACGGCTCCTGAAATCAAATGGGAGTCACCGCATGAAAAAGATCGTCCCCGACCCACCTTCCCTTCAATCATCCCTCGTCCTGCTCGAATGCCGCGTGGCCCACGCCGTCGAGCTGCTCAACTGCGCCACCGCCACGGCCTATGAAAGCGCCGAGGGCCTGCAAGGCCCGCCGCGTCACCTGGCCATGGCCAGCCTGCATCTGATCACCCAGGCGCAACTGGCGCTTAACCAGGCCCTGGACCAATGGCCGGTGCTCGCTGCCGAGCCTGAGGAGGGAATGACGGCCTGATGGCTCAGCCCACTGTTGAGCGAGCTTGCTCGCGAAGGGCCGCGCCACCGTGCCAGACCTTTTCGCGAGCAAGCTCGCTCCAACGGGTTCGGTGTCAGGACCGGGAACCGATGTAACGTCGCGCCAACGCAGTGTCTAGTCCACGCGAATCAGTTGTACACCCAGGGACTCCAAAGCGTTCCAGTAGCCGGGGTAGGTCTTGCCCACGCACAGCGGGTCCTGGATACGAATGCCGGCGATCTTCAGGCCGGCCAGGGCGAAGCACATGGCGATGCGGTGGTCGGCGTGGGTGTCGATCAGCGCGTCCACCTGGCGCCCGGCCAGGCTCGGCTCGGCATGCACCAGCAGGTCGTCGCCCTCCTCCACCGCCAGGCCCGGAGCAATGGCATTGAGGCCGTCGGCCAGGGCACGGGTGCGGTCGCACTCCTTGACTCGCAGGTTGGCGATGCCGACGAAGCGCACCGGTGTTGCATTGAAGGCCGCCAGCACCGCCAGGGTCGGCACCGCATCCTGCATCTGCGAACCGTCGATCACCGCCGGCATGTGCGGGAAGCGGGCAATTACCTGGCTGGCCAGGGCGTCGGGCTGGGTGAAGGCATCGTTGGCCACGCCCAGGTCGATGTCACCACCGGTCAGCGCCTGGGCCGCCCACAGGTAGGTGGCCGCCGAAGCATCGGGCTCGATGTGGAAATCCGTGGCGCGGTAGCCGGTGGCCGAGACCTTCCAGGCGGCGTCGCCGATGGCCTCGACCTCGGCGCCGAAGGCGCGCATCGCAGCCAGGGTCAGGTCCACGTAGCCACGCGCGCCGATCTCGCTGCCGGTCAGCGCCACTTCGAGGGGACCCTGGCCGCAGGCGCCGGCCATCAGCAGCGCCGAGACATATTGGCTGGACAGGTTGCCATCAATCTCGATACGCCCCGCAGCCAGGCCGCCACGGCCCTTGATGGCCACCGGCGGGCAGCCACTGGGAGCACTGACGTCCACGCCCATGCGCTGCAGGGCATCGACCAGCGGACCGATGGGGCGCTTGCGCATGTATTCGTCGCCATCGACCACGAACTCATCCTCGAAGTTGGCCAGCGCGGCGGTCAGAAAGCGTGTCGCGGTACCGGCGTTGCCGAGCATCAGCGGCTGGCCCGGCGCCTGCCAGTGGCCGTTGCTGGTGACCACGAAGGTGCTGTCGTCCGGCTCGTCGACCTGCACGCCCATCAGCCGCAGCGCCTCGGACATCACCCGCGTGTCATCGCTCTTCAGCGCGCCGGTCAGGCGGCTGGTGCCCTTGGCCAGGCCGGCCAGCAGCAGGGCGCGGTTGGTGATGGATTTGGAACCCGGCGGGCTGACCTTGCCGGTGAGCGGGCGATTGACAGGCACAACGGTGATCGTGGATTGAGGTCGCATGATGCCTCTGGAGGATGTCGGCGGAAAAATCGCGATCCTAGCATGCGCAGGCCCGCTTACGGGGGGCCATGAGACCGCGACTGTTCAGGCGCCGTTCCGCGCACCGTAGCGGCGGCTTAACAATGAGAAATAACAGGGGGTTAACGGGCAGATTTTTCAAACTTCCTGAACAGCTCGCGAGTCTTTCGTTGTGTGCACCCGTAGCGGGTGTTCCTGCCATTGACCCCGAGGATGACCACCATGATTCGCGACGATCGCACTCCACCGGCAGGCTATGCCGACCCCGGTCATACCGCCACACAACCCATGACGCCCTTGCTCAAACGCATTTCCTGGAGCGCCATCCTCGCCGGCGTGGTGCTGGCCATGATCGTTTCGCTACTGCTCAGCCTGCTGGGCACCGCCATCGGCAGCGCCAGCATCGACCCGTTGCAGGAAGCCAACCCGGTCGCCGGGCTGGGCACCGGCGCCGGCATCTGGGTGGTGGTCAGCTCGGTAATCTCGCTGTTCGTCGGCGGCTGGGCGGCTGGCCGCCTGGCCCAGCGTGAAGGCGCCTTTCACGGCCTGCTGGTGTGGGCTTCGGTGTCGCTGATCACCGTTTACCTGGTGTCCAGCGCGGTCACCGGTGTGGTGCGCAGCGGCCTGAACCTGGCCGACAGCGGTCTGTCGGCGGTGGGCAGCGGCATCGCCCAGGTGGCCCCGGCACTGGGCGACAAGATCCAGGAGCAGATGAAACAGCAAGGCATCGATTTCAACCTCAACGACATCCAGAACGAAATCGAAACGGCCATGCGCCAGACCGGAAAACCGCAACTCAACCCCGACAACGTGCGCCAGGAGGCCGATGCTGCAGCGCAGGACGCACAGAACACCGCCGAGCGCAGCGCCAGTAATCCGCAACAGGCCGATGAACAGCTCGGTGGCCTGCTCGACCGTATCAAGGCCAAGGGCAACGAAGCCTGGGATGCCGCCGACCGCCAGGCACTGGTCAACCTGATCAAGGCTCGCGGCAACAAGACCGATGCCGAAGCCAACCAGATCGTCGACCAGGCCCAGGCCAGCTACCGCCAGGCCTACGCCAAGTACCAGGAACTCAAGGCGCAGGCCGAGCAGAAGGCCCGTGAAGCCGCCGAGGTGACCGCCAAGCGTGTCTCCCAGGCCTCCTGGGTGCTGCTGGTGACTTTGGTGATTTCCGGCCTGGTGGCGGCGGCCGCCGGCGTACTGGGTCGGCGTACCCAGCCGAGCGAACGCTGGGTGGGTAACTACTGAGCCGGCGCGAAGACACAGGCCTGGAACCTGTTGCAGCGAGCTTGCTCGCGAAGGGCTTCACACCGATTAAAGCCTATTCGCGAGCAAGCTCGCTCAACAAGAGCAGAGCGCGCCGCCCGCCTAGCCGGTCAGGCTCACGGCTTGGCGCCCGTCAGCTGCTGCAGCTGCTGGTTGGCGCTGATCAACTGGTGGCGGTTGGCGGCCACGTCGGTCACGTCGTAGATCACCAGGCAGGTGTGGGTGATCTCACCGGTGGTGCCGCGCAGCGGAAACAGGCTGGTGTTCTGGTACATGAACGCTTCCTGGCCGGTGATCGGCTGGTAGTTCTTGAAACGCACCAGGTAGGGCCGCTGTTCCCAGATGGTGAACGCCGGCATGCCAAGGGTCACCACATTGTCGACCTTCTTGCGGAACCAGGCGGGGTTGACCTCCGGGAACAGCTCGAAGAACGACTTGCCGATGGCGTCGAAGGGGATCACCCCGGAGCGGTTTTCCATGAAGGTGTTCCACACCTGCACCTGCAGGTCGCGGTCCATCACCACGATGCCCACGTCGATGTTCTGGGTAACGGCCAGCAGCCAGTGAAGCTCTTTGATATCGATAGGGTTGCTCATCGGATCAGCTCATCATGTAGGCGAGTTTGCGCGAGAGGCGCTCGACCGAATCTTCGGTGAACAACATCAGCAGGTCGAAGTGGATGTTGTGGCCTTCCACGCTGTAGCTGACTTCCACGGCCAGGGTCTTCTTCCAGCGCTTCTGGTTGACGTCGATCAGGTCGCTGATGCCGCTCTGCTGGCCGAGGATCTGCGGGTGGCCCAGGGAGAATGGCACGTCGATCTGCTCGCCGATGCCGCTCAGGCAGGCACCGATGGCCAGGGTCGAGAGGTCCAGGAGCATTTCCATGTCGCTGTAGTCAGGCGAGTCGCCCTTCATCAGCCGGGCGATGTCGGCGGTTTCCGAGTCGTGCAGCAGCAACAGCGCCTCGCCGGCGATGCCGCCACCGATGTACCCCTGGCACACGGCGGTCAGGCGCTGGCCACGGTCGGCATCGGCCAGGGCCATGTGCAGCTCGCCGACCTCCAGCATGTTGACGTTGGGCACCGGCAGCTGCACGAACACCCCCAGCACCTTGGCCAGCAGCGCCGCGGCGCGGCCCATGGCGACGTTGACGGTCTCGCGCATGGCGTCATTGAAACTGATGTTGCCCTCGGCACCCGCCGGCACCTGGCGCGCCACCGGGGCCGCTGGCGCTTGGGTCGGCGCGGGCTGGGGCCTGGCCTCGGCGATCAGCCCGAGACGCTGCAGGGTGGCCTGCAGCTCGACCGGCTCGGCCGGCTTCTTCAGGAACGCCAGGGCGCCCAGTTCCATCACTCGGCGTACGGCTTCGTCCTGGACGTCGCCAGACACCACGATAACCTTGGGCTCCAACCCTTCGGCGCGCATCGCCGCCAGGGTCTGGTAGCCGTCCATCACCGGCATGGTCAGGTCCAGCAGCATGACCTCGGCCAAGCCGTTGCGCACTGCCTGCAAACCTTCCAGGCCATTGTTGGCCATGGTCACCGACACCTCCCATTCGGGTGGCAGGGCCCGGAGCAATTGCTTGCGCGCCATGTTCGAGTCATCACAGATCACTAGCGCAGTCGTGGGCATCGCGTGGTTTCTCACTACAGGTAAAGTTTCAGCCGAAAGCGGGGCGCATGATCGACGGCTCGGGTGAAGCGCATTGCACGGCAGCCTATAACACTCCCTCCTGACTGCGAAGGGGACGGCGAATGGAAATTTCAGTGTTAATACCACTGTAGCGAAAAATACCCGACCCGCTATCGCAGGGCGTCAGTGCAACACGCACCGGCGCCGCCCCTCTAATCGGTGGTTATTAGCCACACCTCATTGCCCTTCACTAATCCGTTACCCCGATCACGCGCTATTCATCAACCGTGCAATACCCCGGTATCTAATCGGTGCCTCTTACGGCGGTCATGAATTCATATTTTTGGCGCCAAGATAAAGTCTCCAATCCCTCATCAATGCCCCCTCCCTCCGCCAAAAAACTTCCAATACCTTCAAAAAATATATTTAAATTCAAATAGATACCGATTGTTAGGAAGCATCGAAAAAGCGCCTGTATTTCAAACAGGAATCTTTCCGCACTTCAAACAGCTGTTTTCAAAAAGTTTTTAAACGCCCCATTATCGTTTTGCATTGACGCCCATAAAGGTGAATAATCCGCGCGCTATGGGGCTCTTCAAACGTCCTGTTTTTAATCGAGCGTGCCTTCCCGCTTTAACACGTTCGCCGAATGCCTATTCATTTATCACCGGTGGCCCGCCTCCTTGGCGAAGCGGCGCCGTGCTTGTCAGTGCAACATCTGTTGCCGGGGAGGCCATCATCAACCGTTTGCGTATTCTTTCGATCTTCGGCACCCGCCCCGAGGCCATCAAGATGGCGCCGCTGGTCAAGGCACTGGCGGCCGAGCCGAGCCTGGAGTCACGCGTCTGCATCACCGGCCAGCACCAGCAGATGCTCGACCAGGTCATGGACCTGTTCGGCCTCAAGGCGCACTGCCGGCTGGACGTGATGCGCCCGAACCAGAGCCTCAACAGCCTGACCGCCGCGCTGTTCGACGCCATCGACCCGCTGCTCGAAGCCGAACGACCTGACCGCGTGCTGGTGCACGGCGACACCACCACGGCCCTGGTCGCCGCCATGGCGGCCTTCCACCGGCGCATTCCGGTCGGGCATGTCGAAGCCGGGCTGCGCACCGGCGACCTCCGCCAGCCCTGGCCGGAAGAAATGAACCGGCGCAGCATCGACCTGATCGCCGACCAACTGTTCGCGCCTACCGCCGAGTCCCGCTGCAACCTGCTCGACGAACGCCTCGCCGGGCAGATCTGGGTCACCGGCAATACCGTCATCGATGCCCTGCAGAAAACCGCCCGACGCATCGACGACGATGATCACCTGCGCCAGCGCCTGGACAACCGCTTCGGCTTCCTGCAGCCCGGGCGCAGGCTGCTGCTGGTCACCGGCCATCGGCGGGAGAATTTCGGCGAGGGCCTGCGCCACATCTGCCAGGCCCTGCGCCGCCTGGCACAACGCGCCGACCTGCAGATCGTCTACCCGCTGCACCTGAACCCCAACGTCAAGGGCCCGGTCACCGAGCAGCTCGGCGGGCTGCACAACGTGCACCTGATCGAGCCGCAGGACTACCTGTCCTTCGTGCGTTTGATGCAGCGCGCCCACGTGGTGCTCACCGACTCCGGCGGCGTACAGGAAGAGGCGCCGACGCTGGGCAAGCCGGTGCTGGTGATGCGCGATGTCACCGAGCGCCCCGAAGCCGTGGCCGCCGGCACCGCGCGCCTGGTCGGCACCTCGACGCAGTCCATCGAACAGGGGGTCAGCGCACTGCTCGACGACGAGGCGCTGTGGCGCCAGAGCGCCCAGGCCTGCAACCCCTATGGCGACGGCCAGGCCAGTGCGCGGATCGTCGATGCCCTGCTGGGCCGCCCGGTCAGCGAGTTCGCCGTGCGTATGCCACAGGCGGCGCAGCCGCTGGCTGTGCCAGGCCAGACCGTGCCCGGTTGAGCGCCTGCACAGCCCCCCGTTTCAGAAGATCCGCTTTCCACTTGTTCGAGACTCTTGCGATGACATTCATTCCCCAGGGCGTGGCCCGTGTCCTGGCCAGCGCGGCCGGCCTGTTGATGCTGGCGCCCGGCGCCGTGCTGGCTGCCGACAGCCCGCTCAGCCAAGCCCTGGCACAGCTCGATGCCAACCTGCGCCAGGAACGTGAGATCAGCCTCAAAGACCTGGGCATCCGCGACGCCATCGTGCTCAGTACCGAGGCCGCCAAGCGCGAGCTGTATCTGCCGGTGCCGGCCGGTATCCCGCTCAGCGATGCCACGCTGAACTTCAACGCCAGCTACCTGAACAGCGAACGTGGGCGCAACACCCTGCTGCTGTCGCTGGACGGCTACCCGGTCAACGCCCAGGGCCTGAACGACCCGCAGGGCGATGCCAGCGTGACCCTGGGCGTCGACAAGAGCGCCCGGCCGAGCGGCTCGGTGCGTCTGGGCATGGCCTGGTCGGCGAGCACCTCGCAGGCGCTGTGCGAGGACGAACGCGCCATCGGTAACGTGTTGCGCGTCGAGCCCGACACACGCCTGCGCTACAGCTACGATGCCAGCCAGCTGCACGACATCGGCGTGGCCTGGAATGCCCTGCCCGGCCAACCCGGCCTGCTGGTCGCCCCTGGCCCGCTGTCGACCGCCAGTTTCGACGCCGCCTGGCGTCTGGGCGTGGCCCTGGAACGCGTCGGCAAGCAGGCGCGGATCCTGCCGCTGCCGGCGGTGGGCGACACCTTGCTGCTGGACGGGCTGAAGGTGCCCGAGGCGCTGCGCAGCGTGCCGGCCTTCGCCAGCCTCAACGGCCAGGGCCGCTACACCCTGCAGAACGTCGCCGAGGTCGGTGCCCTGCTGGTGCTCGGCCAGACCGCGAACGTGCAGGCCGACCTGGCGGTCGCCGACGCGCAGCTGAGCCAGGCCCTCGACGCGGCCCTGGAGGCCTTGCAGGCCCAGGTGCAGGCGGTCGATGCCCAGGCCGCGCGCGCACTGGGCAAATGGCGCGAGCGGCACCTGCAGGCCAGCGTGCAGGCGCTGGGCCAGGACGACATCCGCCTGGCGATGCTCGGCAGCCGTCCAGTGCTGTCGATCGCCCCCGGGGCCACCGGCAAAGCCATCAGCCTGCTCGATGCGGCCTGGAATCGCCTGGCGCGCAGCAGCCAGCTGAGCATCGCCCAGGCGCAACGACCGCCGAGCCAGGACGGGCGCATCGCCCTGGCCAGCCTGGGCACCCAACCGGCCACCCTGCAAGTGCTGTCGAGCGGCGACTGGACCACCACCTTCCCGCTCGGCTACGTGGCCGGTGACGGTCGCCTGCCGGTCCGTGCGGTGATCGACGTGACCGCCGCACCAGGAGCCTCGGACACCGCGCCGGTGCTGTCGCTGTTTCTCAACGACTACCTGATCGGCGCCGCGCAACTGGTCACCGATGGCCAGCAACAGCGCCTGGAGGCGCGTATCCCGGCCTATGCCCTGGGCTCGCGCAACGTGCTGCGAGTGTTCTTCCAGCGCCAGCCGGTCAGCAACCGCTGCCGGGAAACCCCGCAGGCCTTCCCCGTCACCGTACTGCCGACCAGTCACCTGGTACTGGAGCCGGCCACGCCGAGCGCCAACTTCGCCGGCATGGCCGCGCGCTTCGCCGGCGACAGCCAGGTCCTGGTGCCGCAGGCCTGGCTGGAACAGGCCGCCAGCCGCCTGCCGACGCTCATCAAGGTGGCCGACGCCACAGGCGTTTCGCCCTTACACGCGCAACTGCAGGTGCAGGCTGCCGGTCCCGCGCAGCTGACCCCGGAGCGCCCGTTCCTGGCCTTCGACCTGCCCCCCAAGGACACCGAGCTGGCCGTCCAGGCCGACGCCCAGGGCCGCTTGCTGATCAAGCACAAGGCCGAACCCTGGCTGCAGATCCAGCCCCTGGACCAACTGGCCGCCCTGCAGGTGATCGATGCCGGCCAGCAGCATGGGGTGCTCTACACCAGCCTGGGCGCACACCCGGCCGCCCCTGAGAAAGCCCTGCTGCTGGGCCGTGGCGATGCCTCGATCATCGGCGCCGAAGGCTCACTGGCGACCTTCAGCACCCAGGACCCGAACGGCAACCTGCTGGTGCAGGCCAACGAGCCGGTAGGCCTGGACGCCTGGCGCCAGCCTTCGCGGCTGTGGCTGATTCCCGGTGCGCTGCTGGCCCTGCTGGTCATCGTGCTGGCCGGCCGCCGTGCGCGGCGCAAGCGTCAGTAGATGCAGCGGTCATGACCTCGCTCTACTGGCCCTACTGGCTGGCCCATTACTACAGCTTCCTGGAGGCCGCGACCCTGGTGGTCGCGGTGCTGATCCTGATTTCTGCCCTGGACGACCTGTTCGTCGACCTGTGGTACTGGGCCCGGCGCCTGTATCGCAAGTTCACCGCCGAGCGCCAGTTCCGCCCGCTGAGCGAGGCGCAGCTGCTGGCCAAGGAAGAGCAGCCGCTGGCGATCATGGTCCCGGCCTGGCTGGAATACGACGTCATCGCACCGATGATCGAGAACATGGTCTCGACACTGGACTACCGCAACTACGTGGTCTTCGTCGGCACCTACGTCAACGATCAGCGCACCATCGACGAGGTCGAACGCATGCGCCGGCGCTACCGGCTATTGCATCGCGTCGAGGTGCCGCACGCCGGCCCCACCTGCAAGGCCGACTGCCTGAACTGGGTGATCCAGGCGATCTTCCTGCACGAGAAGACCCATGGCATGACCTTCGCCGGCGTGGTGCTGCACGACAGCGAAGACGTGCTGCACCCGCTGGAGCTGCGCCTGTTCAACTACCTGCTGCCACGCAAGGACATGATCCAGCTGCCGGTGGTGTCGCTGGAGCGCAACTGGTACGAATGGGTGGCCGGCACCTACATGGACGAGTTCGCCGAATGGCACGGCAAGGACCTGGTGGTGCGCGAGAGCCTCACCGACACCGTGCCGTCGGCCGGCGTGGGCACCTGTTTCTCGCACCGCGCCCTGCAGGTGTTGGCGGCGGAAAACCAGAACCAGCCGTTCAACACCGACAGCCTCACCGAAGACTACGACGTGGGTGCACGCCTGGCCCGGCACGGCATGAACGCGATCTTCGTGCGCTTCCCGGTGCAGTACCGCATCCTGCGTAAGTCGTGGTTCCGAGCGCCCTACGAAACCACCCTGACCATGCCGCTGTGCGTGCGCGAGTTCTTCCCCGACACCTTCCGCACGGCGTTTCGCCAGAAGGCCCGCTGGACTCTGGGCATCGGCCTGCAGGGCTGGGAGCAGATGGGCTGGAGCGGTTCGCTGGCCAACCGCTACCTGTTGTTCCGCGACCGCAAGGGGCTGGTCACCTCGTTCGTCAGCATCATCACCTACGTGATCCTCCTGCAGGTGCTGGTGCTGCTGGTGCTGAGTTACACCCGCCTGTGGACGGTGAGCTTCCCGACCCTGTTCGACAGCAGCCGCCTGGTCGAGCTGTTGCTGGTCGCCAACCTGTTCTCGTTGGCCTGGCGCATGGCCCACCGTGTCTACTTCACCACCGTGCTGTACGGCTGGCAGCACGGCCTGCTGTCGATACCGCGGATGATCATCGGCAACTTCGTCAACTTCATGGCAGCCGCACGGGCCTGGCGCATGTTCCTGATCGGCAAGCTGCTGGGCCGCAAGCTGGCCTGGGACAAGACCATGCACGACTTTCCGTCCACCGACCTGGTGGCCATCGCGCCGCGCAAGCTGGGCAACCTGCTGGTGTCGTGGCAGGCGATCAGCGACGAAACCCTGCAGGCCGCACTGGCCGAACAGAAAGACCGCCCCTTGCCGCTGGGACGCATCCTGCTGGGCCGCGGCTGGCTGGACGACGAGACCCTGGCCGAGGCCATCGCCTTCCAGAGCGACCTGCCGCGTGTCTACGACCTGGCGAATCATCGGCATGAAGACCGCGCCAACGATGAGCACCTGCGGCGCTGGCGCGCCGTGGCGCTGAGCCCCGACGCCCAGGGCCGGCCGCGCATCGCGGTGACCAGCCCGCTGCCCGCCGAAGGCCTGCAGCAGCTGACCACGCAACTGGGCGCCGAGCCCGCGCAGCTGATTGCCCGGGAAAGCGAGATCACCGCCTGCCTGCGTGAACTGGGCAGCACCCCGGACGGCGCGCCGCCGGCCGCCAGCGCGCCGCTGCTCGGCGACCTGTTGATCGAATCCGGGCAGATCGACCGCCGTGTGTTCGACGACGCGATGCTCCACTACCGGCCGGACGAACATGGCCGTATCGGTGATTACCTGGTGGGCATCGGCGTGCTGTCGCGTGAGGTCATCGACCAGGCGGTGGCGCGCCAGTACCGTTTCGCCCCGCAGGAGCCTGTCTCATGAAGCCTGCCCTGCTCCCCTGCCTGGCCGGCCTGCTCCTGCTGCCCGTCAGTACCCTCGCCGACACCCTGCCGCTGCCGCTCAGCGGGCCGGCCTATCGGCTGGCCGAAGAGGCCAGCCAGGCCTATGCCCGCCAGGACTACGACACGGCCCTGGCCAAGGCCCGCGAGGCGCAGCGCCAACGCCCCGATGCCGTGCAACTGCAAAGGCTGATCGACCAGATCTTGCATGATCGGCAGCACGGTACAGCGGCCTCACGGCCTCACGCTGCCGCCGTCGCCGACAGCGCCAGCAGGGGCTATCAGGCCGCCAGCCAGGCGCTGCGCGACTATCAGCGCGGCGCTTACCCTGCCGCCACACAGGCCGCGCGCCGTGCCGTCGAACAAGCCCCGGACAATTACGCCTACCGCCTGATGCTGATCGAAACCCTGCAGCGTCAACAGCAACTGGAGCCGGCGCATGTCGCCACCCTGGACGCCCTGGCGCGCTTCGGTCCGCGCCCGGAACTGCTGCAGCGTCGCCAGTCGATCGAGGCCCAGCAGGCCGTGGACGTTGCCGACCTCGGCTATGCCGCCCTGGCCCGTGGCGATTCGGCACAGGCGGTGCGCCTGGCCCGCGAGGTGGTGCAGCTGGACGCACAGAAACTGGCCTACCGACGCCTGCTGGTCGACGCACTGGTCGCCGACGGGCAGTACCCGGCGGCCCGCGATGCCGCCAGCGACGCCCTGCGCCTGAACGCCCATGACAGCGTCCTGCTGGTGCACCGTGGGCAGATGCGCCGGCGCCTCGGCGACCTGCCGGGCGCACACCAGGACTTCAACCAGGCGCTGTTGCAGAACGACCTGCCCGAGCGCGAGCGCGCCGCGCTGCATGTCGCCCTCAACCAGCCAGAACCGGCCCTGCGCGAGCTGCTGACGGCGCAGCGCCAGGGCCAGCTACAAGGCGCTGACCAGGTGCAACTGGCCTACCTGCTGAGCCAGGCCGGCGAACCTGCACAGGCACTGGCGACCTTCCGTGCGGCGGATCGCGACACCGGCCTGCAGGCCGAGGCCCTGCGCGATGCGGCCTACAGCGCACAGCGTAACGGCGACGATGCCCAGGCCATCGCCTGGTTCGAACGGGTGCTGGACCAGCAGCGCGCTGGCCAACTGACGATGAACGACCAGCAGGTGTTCGACACCCGGCGCGCCGTGGCCGACCTGGCGCGACGCTGGAGCCTGGTCAACACCACCAGCTATCGCGGCGCGACGACCGCCAGCGGCCTGGCCGGCACGCCAGGCGCGCGCCTGGACAGCCTGCAGAACATCACCGAGCTGGCCTGGCGGCCGCTGGGCTACAACAACGCACGCTTCGTCGAGCTTTACGGCCGCGTCACCGACACCCTGTGGAGCCGGCAAGGCGGCGGCGGCCTCGATGCGCTGTCCGGCGCCGTGGGGGTGCGTGCCAAGCCACTGGCCGCGCACAACGTCATGCTCGCCGTGGAACGCACCTTCCCCCTCGGCTCGAACGGCCCCGATGGCGACTGGCTGCTGCGCCTGGGCTACGGCCTGAGCAACGGCACCGACCTGCGCGTCGATGAACCCAGCTGGTGGACCTCGCAGTTGTACCTGGAAGCCGGGCGCTACCTGCAGGCCGCGCGCAACTACGCCGTCAGCGAGTGGCAGATCGGCCGCAGCCTGCGCCTGGACGCCATCAGCCCGACGCTGGTGGTCTTTCCTCATGCGGTGCTGGCCACCGACTACGACGCGCGGATGCGCAGCGAGACCGACGGCCAGGGCCGTCCCGGCACGGCCGGGGGCGCGGGGGTGGGCGTCGGCCTGCGCTACTGGATGCGTGAAACCCAGTACCGGGCACCGCAGTCCTACCTGGACCTGACTGTGCAATACCGCGATCGGATCTTCGGCGACGACCGCGCCGAGGGCCTGGTGGCGCGCCTGACCTATGCCTGGTAAACCGCCCCAGACGACCGGGTCAACCGCCGTTTTTCAAGGACGCCGAATGCATGCCCTTAGCCGCTTTCCTGCCCCGCCTCTCGACCCGCGCCCGCCTCGTGGCGGCGGCACTGCTGGGCCTCATCGTGCTCGGCACCGGCACGCTCCAGGTGCTTGACCGGCGAACGGCGCAGCCGTTGATTGCCGGTATCGTCTGGCAGCCCGACAACGCCACCGTGGGCATCCAGGGCGACTGGCAGCGCCTCGGCGCCCGGGAATTGCTGGTGCAGTGGACGGTGGTCGACGACCAGGCGTTCATACCCGGCACCGGCCTGCCGCAGGTCCCGGTACTGCCCGACTGGTCACGCATCGCCGCCCAGCCCTGGGCCCAGGAGGTGATCCTCGGCCTGGCCGGCTACTTCAGTGAAGGCCGCTCGCGGGACAACATCGAGCATCTGGCAGCGCTGTCCGAGCGGCTGGCGCGGCTGACGACGCCGCTGCAGGTCAGCGGCTGGTACTTCCCTGCCGAGGTCGACCCCAGCTGGACCCGCGCCCGGGAGCTGCCGGCACTGCTGGCCAAGCTGCCGCGGCCGCTGTGGATCAGCGTCTACGACGGCGCCAACATCGGCCCGGCGGCCACTGCCGAGTGGCTGCAGGGCTGGCTGCCGGCGGATGTCGGGGTGTTCTTCCAAGACGGTGTCGGGGTGTACGCCCGCAGCGCCCCGGTGGCGCGCCAGTACGCCGACGCGCTCAGCCAGCGCCTGGGCAAAGCGCGGGTACGGCTGATCGCCGAAGCCTTCCGCCCCCAGCTCGGCGGCGGCTTTCGCCCTGCCACGCTGGACGAGCTGCGTCCGCAACTGGCCGCCTACGCCGGCTACCCGCTGTACCTGTTCGACGGCCCGCACTACGTCACCCCGGCGCTGGTCGAGGGGTTGGCCACGGACTCGTCGCCGTGAGCGTGCCGCGCCTCAGCCCCGATGCTGCTTTCGGTACTCGCTGGGTGACAGACCGAAGCGTGCCTTGAAGGCGGTGGAGAAGTAGCAGTAGCTGGAAAAGCCCCAGGCGTAGCCGAGGGTCGAGAGGTTCTGGGTCTGCTGGCCACAGCGCAGCGATTCGGCGCACAGGTCCAGGCGGCGGTTACGGATGTACTGGGCAACGACCAGGTTCTTGCGGGCAAACAGGCGGTACAGGCCCCGCACCGAGACGCCGACGTCACGGGCCAGGCTTTCGGGCCCCAGGGCTTCATCGGTGATTTGCGTGTCGATCAGCGCCAGGGCCTTGCGCAGCAGGCGCTCATGCGCGTCGGTCTCGCTCAGCGTGGCGCTGATCGCCGGACGCAGCAGGTCCAGGGTGGCGCCCAGGATGGCTTCGCTCTCGGCCAGGCTCAGGCAGCTCTGGCGGCTGGCATCGACGATCAGCCGGCTGGCCAGGCGGGCGATCGGCGAGTGTCCGGGCACCCGCTGGGCGCAGCGCACCTCGGCGAACTGCAGGCTTTTCTCGACCAGCGGGCGGGGCAGGATCAACGACAGTTGCCGGGAGCTTTCGCTGTACAGGAAGTTGCTCGGCACGGCAGCGTCGATCAGCGTGATGTCGCCGGCCTGCAAGGCGGCGCTGTCCGTCCCCTGTTCCATGCGTGCCTGCCCCTGCAGCTGGAAGACCGCGTAGTAGTGGTTGTCGTCGCCCTGGCTCAGTTCACGGGGCCCGCGATACAACTGCGCACCACAGACATCGACGATGCTCAGCTTCAGCGCACCGCTGCGAAACTCTTCCAGGGCCGCGTTGCAGGTCTGCCCCAGAGGCCGTGCGGCGAAAGCGCCACAGGCCTGGTTGACCTGTTGCAGCCAGGCGTTGAATCGATCGGCCTGTGCGGCCTGTGCCATGCCCATGTCTTACAGCCCCGCTGCGTTGTTGTTGTCGGTTGGCGATGTGCCGTTGTACCTCGATCGCCGGCGTGCTTCAAACGCTCAGAGGTTGCGACGCAGCCCTGACGGCCGTTCGCCGAACAGCTTCTGGTATTCGAGGCTGAAGTAGCTGGGGTGCTCGAAGCCCCAGCGCGCGGCGACTTCGGCGATGCACTGCTGCGGGTCCTGGCGCAGGCTGCGCCGTGCACCGTTGAGACGCACCGAGCGCAGATACTGCACCGGGCTGACCGCGGCCACGCTCTGAAAGCTGTATTGCAAGGTACGCCGCGAAATCTTCAGGCGCTGGCACAGTTCCAGAAGGCTCGGTGGCTGCTCGGTCCGCTCCAGCAGCCACTGATGGCAGCGCTCGACGATGTAACGCCGCGTACCGGCAGCGGGCAGGACCGGCGCCTCACCGGCCAGGCTGTCGAGCCAGTCGGCGACGGTCAGCACCAGCCAGGCCTTGGACTGCGCACACGAGACGCCAAGGGTGGACGTCGCGTCGAGCATGGCCAGCAGGCGTGGAACGTCGGCGGCCAGACGTGCAGCGGGCATCGGCAGGGGCTGCACGACCGGGTTGTACTGCAACCTGAACAGGCGTTCTTCGTCGAGCAGCCCGGCCAGCGCCGCCAGCGGGATGGACAGGCAGAGCACGTCCATGCCCGCCGGGCTGACCACCCGCAGTGGCTCCTGGGCCGGCAGCAGGCTCGGCTGACGGGCGCAAATGAGGCTGTGTTCATCGGCCTGTGGCCAGGCCAACGGGACCAGGATGTTCAGCGCCGCCGCAGGCAGGCGAATCGACTGCAGCACCGACCGGTTCAAGCGCTCGCGGAACACCTGCACGTCGTCGGCCTGGGCGGTGCTCAGCCAGCCATCCAGCGGGCCGGGGCTGAGCTGGTCATAACACTGCTGCCAACCCGGCAGCGCATTGGCATGTTCGAAGATGTCGGTGGTGTGCACCCATTGCCGCACGCATGTGTTCAAGTTGCGCCCTCGTCGCAGAACTTCCCGAACGTTGTGCAATGTTTCTGCAACGGCCATGCCGTACTTCCTCGTGCCGGCGGTATGAAACCTGGAAATCACTCGAAGTGCCCCGCGATCTTCTGCCTTTGAACCTCGCAAACCCATCTGGCACGGGACTTTCAGCGCGATGCTGCCGATCAGTTGCCAATTTGTGTTAATGCCCTGAAGAACGCCTGAATTAGAGTCGCGGCAACATTGATCGCCCACTTGAAAGTGTCCGTCACCGGCGCTGTCAGGGATAAACAAGTGCCTGGCAGGCAGACAAAAAAGAGGGGGCGTTGCTGTTACCAAAAGAACCATAAGCCGTTTGCAAAACGGTCATGCCGAGGACCCGACTCATGCTCAACACCACAACGACTTTCAGAACACTGGCCCTGGCCGCCGCACTCTGTACCTTGTCGGGTATGGCCCTGGCCCATGGCGGGGCGGCCGAGATGGTGCCTTTGCAAACCACGCTGGAAGCCTTCGGCGCCCAGGTGAAATGGGACGATTACGCCGGCCTGTTCGTCATCACCAAAGGCGGCGCCTACGTGAAGGTCAAACCCGACAGCCACGTGGCACAGCTCAACGGCAAACGCCTGGAGCTGAGCGTGCCGGTGGTGTTCAAGGGCAAGACCGCCTACATGGCCAAGGACTTCATCAATCAGGTGTTCCAGTCGGGCCTGGACAAGACCTTCGTAGTCGAGTCCACACCACACCCGCTCAACCCGCTCAGTGCCCAGGAGATCGAGCGCGCCGTGGCGGTGATCAAGGCCTCGGACAAGCACCTGCCAGACCTGCGCTTCAGCCAGATCAGCCTGGTCGAGCCGGACAAGGCCCAGGTCTGGGCCTTCGCCCTCACCGGCAAGGCCGTAAGCCAGCCACGCCAGGCCAGCGTGACGCTGCTGCATGGCGCCCATGTGATCGAAGCGCGGGTCGACCTGGCCAGCCAGAAACTGCTGTCCTGGACGCCCATCGAAGGCGCGCATGGCATGGTGCTGCTGGATGACTTCGCCACCGTGCAGTCGGTGATCGAGAACAGCCCCGAATACGCCCAGGCGGTGGCCAAGCGCGGCATCACCGACCTGAAGAAAGTCATCGGCACGCCCCTGACTGTCGGTTACTTCGACAACAAGGACGGCCTACAGCAGGACAAGCGCCTCCTCAAGGTGGTGTCCTACCAGGACGTGGGCGACGGCAACTACTGGGCGCATCCCATCGAGAACCTGGTGGCGGTAGTCGACCTAGAGCAGAAGAAGATCATCAAGATCGAGGACCAGGGCGTGATTCCCGTGCCCCTGGCGCCGCGCCCGTACAACGGCAGCGACCGGGTGCAGACAGCGCTCAAGCCGCTGCAGATCATCGAACCGGAGGGCAAGAACTACACCATCAAGGGCAACAGCATTCACTGGCAGAACTGGGACCTGCACCTGCACCTGGACTCGCGGGTGGGGCCGGTGCTCTCCACGGTCAGCTACAACGACCGTGGCACCCGACGCAAGGTCATGTACGAGGGCAACCTCGGCGGCATGGTGGTGCCCTACGGCGATCCGGACACCGGCTGGTACTTCAAGGCCTATCTGGACTCGGGCGAGTACGGCATGGGCACCCTCACCTCGTCGATCCAGCCCGGCAAGGACGCGCCGGAAAACGCCGTGCTGCTGGACGCGACCATCGCCGACTACACCGGCGCACCAATGACCATCCCGCGCGCCATGGCGATCTTCGAGCGCTATGCCGGCCCCGAATACAAGCACCAGGAAATGGGCCAGCCCAACGTCAGCACCGAGCGTCGTGAGCTGGTGGTGCGCTGGATCAGCACCGTGGGCAACTACGACTACATCTTCGACTGGGTCTTCCAGCCCAACGGCACCCTGGGCATCAACGCCGGAGCTACCGGCATCGAGGCGGTCAAGGGCGTGAAGAGCCGCACCATGCACGACCAGACCGCCGCCCATGACACCCAGTACGGCACGCTGATCGACCACAACATCGTCGGCACCACACACCAGCACATCTACAACTTCCGCCTCGACCTGGACGTGGATGGCGAGAACAACTCGCTGGTGGAAATGAACCCGGTGGTGCTGCCCAACGACCGGGGCGGGCCGCGCACCAGCACCATGCAGGTCAAGCAGCGCACGGTGCCGGACGAACAGCAGGCGGCGCAGAAATTCGACCCCTCGACCATCCGCCTGCTGAGCAACCCGAACAAGGAAAACAAGCTCGGCAACCCGGTGTCGTACCAGTTGATTCCCTATGCCGGCGGCACCCATCCGGTGGCCCAGGGTGCCAACTTCGGCCAGGACGAGTGGATCTACAACCGCCTGAACTTCATGAGCAAGCAGATCTGGGTGACCCGCTACGACCCCAACGAGCGCTATCCGGAGGGCCTGTACCCCAACCGCTCGGCGAAGGACACCGGACTGGCGCAGTTCACCGCCAACAACCAGCCGATCGACAACACCGACAACGTGGTCTGGCTGACCACTGGCACCACCCACGTGGCGCGCGCCGAGGAATGGCCGATCATGCCGACCGAATGGGTCAACGTGCTGCTCAAGCCGTGGAACTTCTTCGATGAGACCCCGACCCTGGGCCTGAAGAAGTAACGAACCTGTCGGGTGGGAAGCCGCGTGCTCCCACCCATCCCCTCTCTCCCGCCGATCTCTTTCCGCTCGCCCAAAAGAACGCCGAGCGCGCGTCGGAAATTATTTGGCGCCAGCTTATTGGTTTGGGCTATTTCGCAATTATTTGCGTGATGAAAAATTTTTTTGACGTCAGAAAAAACGACTAAAGGAAGTCATTAAAACCGCCTTTAAATCCCTCTTTGACGCCAAAAAAATAAATTTAAATTTTTTCTAAAAAACAGTAGCACTTTGTAATTAGGTGGATATAAATACGCTCCCTATAGACCCGTTATTCAGCCCGATGCCATGAACGACTTGCGAATTGTGAGTGCGTGCGTCCTGCAGTTGTGCCTGATGTCTCCCGGTTTTGCCGAGTCGAGTGTCAGCAGCAGCGCAGCCCTGAGCCCCTCACGCACCCTGTCCCAGGAAGTCGGCGGGCTGGTCGTCGGGCAGACCATGACCCTGGCAGGTCGCACGTTCTACGACAGTTTCGCCAGTGCATGGAACGACAAGGACAGCGATGGTCGCTTCAGTGTCTCGATCACTGAGCGGCCCACGGCGCGGCTGGGCAGCCAGGTATTCGTCGATTACGGCAACCGCCGTCTGTTCCAGATGTTTCTGCCGCCCAACCGCAGTCTCATCCCGGAGATCGGCGCGAATGCAGCGGCCCAGGTGTATGACGCGATCCTGCACTACCAGGTCGCACAGTTTTTTGGCGACCCGGACATCGGGCGAGATGAATTTTGAAAGGTGAACTCATGTTGCGTATCGCTCTGGGCATGCTTCTGACCCTGTGCGGCAGCGTACAGGCCGGCGAACTGGTGTACACACCGCAGAACCCGTCGTTCGGCGGTAACCCGCTCAATGGCGCGGTGCTGCTCAACCAGGCCAATGCGCAGAACAAGTTCACCGAATCGACCGCTTCCAGCCAGCAGTCTTCGCTGGAGCAGTTCAACAGCATGTTGCAAAGCGCGATTCTCAGCCGTGTGTCATCGGCGGTCACTTCAAGCATCGTCGGCACGGACGGCAAACTGTCGCCCGGGGTGGTGGAAACCACCGACTTCAGTATCGCCATCACCAATCTTCAAGGTGGCCTGCTGCAGATCGTGACGACCGATAAACGAACGGGACAGACCACCCAGTTTCAAGTGAACCAACCGTAATACCGCTCGAACTTGCAATGCTGTAATGCGCGTTTCCAGCTGTACCCGAACTTGCCTTACAACGATAACTTCCCAATTAAAGGATGTACTTCCATGCACGCTCAAAAAGCCTTGTTGTCCGTTGCCGTACTGTTCGCCATCAGCGGTTCCGCGCTGGCCGATAACAGCACTGTGAATACCAACCAGAACGGTTCGGGCAACCGCCTCGTTTCGACCCAGGTCAGCGCCGATCGCTCCTCGGTCACCATCAACCAGACCGGCGCCAACAACGGTGCCGACGTTCAGCAGACCGCCAATCGCAGCCAGGTGGGCGTGAACCAGACCGGCAGCCAGAACAGCGCCGTGGCCCGCCAGGACGGTGACCGCAACAACAGCAGCATCACCCAGGTCGGTAACGGCGCACAGAACGCCACCATCGCCCAGGACGGCTACCGCAACGTCGCCAGCATCGGCCAGAACTACAGCGTCAACACCGGCGCCACCATCAACCAGGGTGGCTGGAGCAACAACGCCTCGGCCGTGCAGAACGGCAACCTGAACAGCGCGGCCAACCTGACCCAGAGCGGCATCAGCAACCAGGCGTCGAGCAACCAGCAGGGCAACGTCTCCAGCCAGGCCACCCTGAACCAGAACGGCGGCTTCAACAACAACGGTTCGGTCACCCAGACCGGCAACACCAGCGCCGGCGCCAGCCTGACCCAGACCTGGGGCAGCAACAACCAGGCCTCGATCAGCCAGCAGTACACCGTCGCCAACAACACCGCCAGCATCGAGCAGAACTACGGCGCAACCAACCAGGCTTCGGTCAGCCAGGCCGGCGGCTGGAACAACTCGGCGTCGGTCAAGCAGAACGGCGGCATGTTCAACAACGCCAACGTCAACCAGCTCTCCGTGGCTGAAAGCTCGGCGAACATCCGCCAGAACGGCGTCAACAACAGCGCCAACGCCAACCAGTCGTACGGCTACGCGCTGAAGTCGGACATCGCCCAAGACGGTTCCAACCTGACCGCCAACACCGTGCAGACCGGCAGCTACAACGAAGCCTCGCTGCTGCAGACCGGCTACAACAACAGCGCCAACGTCAACCAGAGCGGTATCGGCCTGGCCGGCCAGAGCAACGTCGTGGCGCTGACCCAGGCCAACAGCAACCAGACCGCCAACGTGGTGCAGACCGGCGGCGCCGGCAACACCGCCATCGTTACCCAGCGCTGATCGTTGCTGCAGCCCCGCCGCCGGTCGGCGGGGCCTTTCGGAGAGTCATGAAGATGTACACCCGCTCATTGCCATTGTTCCTTTGTGCAGTAATGCTGATCAGCGGCTGTACCACTTCACGCCCGGCGGCCACCTTCAACCCGGCCGCCCTGGCACCCCCTACCCAGATTTCCCGCGATCTGCTCAGCCTGCCTGCTCCCGCCGGCCCGATTTCCGTGGCGGTGTATGGCCTGCGTGACCAGACCGGACAATACAAGCCTTCCCCGGACAGTTCGTTCTCCACCGCTGTGACCCAGGGCGCCGCGTCGCTGCTGGTGACCGCGCTGCGTGATTCGAAGTGGTTCAAGCCGGTGGAGCGTGAAAACCTCCAGGACCTGCTCACCGAGCGCAAGATCATCCGCGCCCTGGAGCAGCCTCAGGACCAGGCCCTGGTGCAGTTGCCACCACTGCGGCCGGCCAACCTGATCGTCGAAGGCGCCATCGTCGCCTACGAAAGCAACGTGCGCACCGGCGGCCTGGGCGTGCGCTACCTGGGCATCGGCCCCTCGGAGCTGTATCGCCAGGACCAGGTGACGGTCAACTTGCGCGCCGTGGACATCCGCAGCGGCGAGATCATCCAGAGCATCACCACCACCAAAACGGTGTTTTCCGTGCAGGTCGACTTCGGCGTGTTCAAGTACGTCTCGCTCAAGCACCTTCTGGAAGTGGAAACCGGCATCAGCCGCAACGAGCCGGTGCAGCAATGCGTGCGCGAGGCCATCGAGACCGCCCTGGTGCACATGGTCGCCCAGGGTGTGCGCGACGGCAGCTGGCGCCTGAAGAACCCCGAAGACATCCAGTCGCCGTTGCTGCAGGCCTACCTGAAGAGCTACGACGAACAGACCCTGGCCATGCCCCTGACCGGCACCGACCGCTAACCGAGGACGGCACTGAAAATGGCATCGCACTTCAACACTCGCTGGCTGGCTGCCACCCTGCTGATGCTCAGCGGCCTGTGCCAGGCCGGCGACCTGAGCCCCGAGCCGCGTTACGCCGGGATCGTCAACGGCACCGTGGCGAACATCGAGCAGGCTGGCGGCTGGAACGCCACCCGCGTCGAACAGAGCGGCACCAGCCAGCAGCTGCAACAGCAGCAGAACGGCCTGCGCAACCAGGCGCAGATCACCCAGGGCGGAGCCTGGAACCAGGCCAGCGCGCAGCAGCTCGGCCGTGACAACGAGCTGACCATCACCCAGACCGGCCAGCACAACCAGGCCGATGTGTTGCAGAACGGCATCGGCAACGTCGCCAGCGTGCAGCAGGCCGGCAACTGGAACCAGGCCTCGGTGACCCAGTACGGCAACGGCAACCAGGCCAGCGTGCAGCAGAGCAGCTATTCCGGCAGCGCCTCGGTGACCCAGTACGGCAACAACTCCACCGCCAGCGTGCGCCAGTGGTGAGGCGATGATCGATCTGGCGCAGCTGGTCGTAAGCCTCGACACCCAGCGGGTCGGCGACATGCTGCAGATCCGCCCGCACCTGGAAAGCCCACCGGCACTGACCCTGCAATACCGCCTCACGGTGCGCCAGAACGGCCCCGCCGGCACTTCCAGCCTCAGCCAGAGTGGCGAGCTGCACAGTGGCGAGACCTCCTCGGCCTTGGTGCAGCTGAGCCTGCCACCCGGCGCGACCTGCCTGGCGCACCTCGACCTGCTGCAGGACGGCCAGTTGCTCAAGCAACTCGACGGCCCCTGCGAATAACCCACGGCAGGCGCTGAACCGGTATCCTGTGTCGCCGACCACCGACCGACAGAGGGACCTATGTCACTGCCCCGCGCACTGCTGCTCGCCACCCTGGCCCTGCCCGCCCTGCTGAACACCGCTCAGGCCAAAGAACCGCAATACAGCGTCACCTACGAGCGCTGCATGGACACCTCGGGGGGCGTGACTGCCGAGATGGTCAGTTGCATCGGTGCCGAGCTAAAGCGCCACGACGCACGCCTCAACGCCCAGTACAAGGCCGCCCTGGCCAGCCTCGAGGAAAACCAGCAGGCCCTGCTGCGCGAGGCGCAGCGCCAGTGGATCAAATACCGCGACGCCAACTGCGGCCTGTACGCACAGCTTACCGGCGGCACCATCGACCGCCTCAACAGCGCCACCTGCGTACTCGACGCCACCGCGCGGCGCGCTGACGAACTGGAAGACATCGCCGGGATGTAGGCCAACCGTGGCCTGACCGGGCGATGTGCAGGCATCTCACATTGCCATGGCAAAAGGCTTACAAGTGATAGCGGAAAATTGCCATTTTCCGGCTGCAGGCACAGGCCTAATATCGGATCCAACCACTGGTGAACAGGAAGCTCACCAGGATCAGGGACGATCGACCATGAAGGGACTCTGCTGACAGGGAGTTGGAATGGTCTTGGACAAAGAACCCGCTTCGGCGGGTTTTTTATTGCCTGCACGAAAGTGCGCCAGGGGCCGTGTTGCACGGAGCCTCACGGCGCCAGGTCGCAGCGCCATCCATATAGATATCAAGCTATATAGATAGCTATAAAAGCCTTCCTATGGCTCAGATAGCGCACTCCAGCTTTCTGGCGGAGCAAGCTTGCGAAGGCCGCCACACCGCACCAGGCCCTTTCGCGAGCAAGCTCGCTCCCACGGGCGGGACCTGAAGGCAGTGTCAGGCCCTGCGATTTTGTTGGCGCGATGCCGGTCACGGTGACGGCAACGGCTGGCCCTTGGGCCACAGCAGCCAGATATTGCCCTTCTGCTTCATGTTGCCTGCCAGGTCCCCGGCTGCATCGCCGGTGCCCCAGAACAGGTCGGCGCGGACTTCGCCGGCGATCGCTCCGCCGGTGTCCTGCGCTGCCACCGGGCGTACCAGCGGCGCGCCGTCATCCGGCCGAGTGGTCGACAGCCACAGCAGGCTGCCCAGGGGAATCACCTTGCGGTCGATGGCCACGCTGTAGCCGGAGGTCAGCGGCACGTTCAACGAGCCGCGCGGGCCTTCCTGGCTGTCCGGGTTGCGGTTGAAGAACACGTAGCTGGGGTTGCTGGCCAGCAGCTCCGGCACCCGTTGCGGGTTGGCCTTGGCCCAGGCGGCGATGCTGCCCATGCTCACCTTCTCTTTAGGCAACTGCCCCTGCTCGACCAGCCAGCGACCGATGGGCCGGTACGGGTGGCCGTTCTGATCGGCATAGGCCAGGCGCGCCTGGCTGCCATCCGGCAGGCTGACCCGCCCGGAGCCCTGGATCTGCAGGAACTGCAGGTCCATCGGGTCGCTGAGCCAAGCGACCACTGGCGCCTTGAGGCCCTTGGCGCGGATCGTCGCGGCGTCGTCATAGGGCTTGAGCACACGGCCTTCGAGACGGCCGCGCAGGCGCTTGCCCTTGAGTTCGGGGTAGAGGCTGTCGAGGTTGACCACCACCAGGTCGTCGGGGATGCCATACACCGGCACCTTGGCCTGTTCGGTGCGGGTCAGGCTGCCGTGGTAGACCGGCTCGTAGTAGCCGGTGATCAGCCCGTCGGGGCTGCCGCCGTCGGCGCGCAGGCTGTAGACCTGCAACTGGCCCTGCAGAAAGCTGCGGATTTCGGTCGCCGAGGGCGCTGCTGGCAGGCTCGCCGCCGCTGCGCAGGGTGCGCTCCACACAGGGTCGCTCTTCAGGCGGGGATTGCAGGCGCCGCGCCAGGCGGCGAAACCGGCTTGCAGGTCGGCATCGCTCACCGCCGGCAGCTCGTCCCAGGATGCCTGACGATAGGTGGTGTGCGGCGGTTCGGCGGGCTTCTGGGGTTCAGCGGGCTTGTCGGTGTTGTCACAGGCGGCCAGCAACACGGCCAGGGCGGCCACCAGTGTCTGGCGCCAGGAGGGAAAGACAGACATCAGAAACGTCTCGAACGGCTAAAAAGCCGCCATTGTCGCTGAATCGGACGTCGTCGGCACCCGCCATCTGCGCAGTGGCTTCAGCCGCGAAAGGCATTTCACCCCTGCGCGCTGAAGCCGCTTACCCGGTGCTACAACTGGCTGGCGAAGCGCCCCACCGCGTTGACCACCTGCTGCGCACCGTCCTGGATCTCGACGATCACCGATCCGGCCTCGTTGGCCAGGGCCAGGCCCTGCTCGGCTTGGCCACGGCTGTTGGCCATACCGCGCACGGCCTCGTCGGCCAGCGACTGGTTCTGCTGCACCACGCTGACGATCTCCTCGGTCGCCGCACTGGTGCGCCCGGCCAGCTGCCGCACTTCGTCGGCCACCACCGCAAAGCCACGCCCCTGCTCACCGGCCCGCGCCGCCTCGATGGCCGCGTTGAGGGCCAGCAGGTTGGTCTGCTGGGCGATACCGCCGATGGTCTGCACGATCGAGCTGATCAGCAGCGACTGCTTGCCCAGCGCTTCGATGCCGGTGGATGCGCTCTGCATCTCTTCGGAGATGCGCCGCATGGTCTGTACGGTGTTCTGCACCACCTCGGCGCCGCGCCGGGCGGTCACGTCGGTGCGCTGGGAGATGTCATAGGCGATACTCGCCGCCTGGCTGACTTCTTCTTCACGCTCCACCTGCTCGGTGATCACCGTGGCGAACTTGACCACCTTGTAGAGCTTGCCCTGGGCGTCGTGCACCGGGTTGTAGGTGGCTTCCAGCCACACCGGGCGGCCGTGGGCATCGACACGCTTGAAGCGGTTGGCGACGAACTCGCCACGGTTGAGAGTGCCCCAGAAGTCTCTGTAGGCCTGCGACGCCACTTCCTGCGGATCACAGAACATGCTGTGGTGCTTGCCCTTGATCTGCGCCAGGCTGTAGCCCATGCCACGCAGGAACTGGTCGTTGGCCTTGAGCACGTTGCCGCTCAGGTCGAACTCGATCACTGCGGTGGAGCGCAACAGCGCCTGGATGAACGCGGCGTTCTCGGCGGCCGTGTCGACCGCCTCGGTGATGTTCGAGCCCACGCAATGAATGGCCATCAGCTGGCCCTTGTCATCCCTCAACGGTTGCCACACGGCGCGGATCCACGCCAGGCTGCCGTCGGCATGAGTGAAGCGATAGGTGTCGGTGACCGGTTCGCCCTTCTGCACAGCTGCACGCATGTTGCGGTAGCAGTCCAGCTGTTTGACGTAACTGGGAATGAAATCGTCCAGCGACTTGCCCAACATCTGCTCCGACCGGTAGCCCAGCATGCGCAAACCGTTGTCATTGATTTCGAGAATCCGGTACTGCGCATCGAGGGTGAAGTGCACCAGACAGGCATCGATGCCTTTCTGCAACTGTTCGTACATGGACAGTTCGGACTTCAGCGCCTGTAATTCCGTTTTCAAGCGGGTATTGAACATAACGACACCGATCGGGTTGGGGTGGGACTCTCCATTGCTATCGGCAAGCGTAGACGGGGTTTGAGGCATGCAGGCGAGCCTGAATGCAAAAAAACCCCGAAATTCGGGGTTATTGGCTCAACGTCAGGTATAGGGAAGCGATAAGCGGCTTACTGCTCGCTGGCGGCCTGGCAGTTCATCAGGTCTTCGTCATCGATCACCAGGGTCTGCGACGCGCTGATCTGCTGGCCCTCGACCACGCACTCGTCGTCGTCCTCATCCACCAGGCGCACATCCCACACCCCTGGCTCCACATCATTGAGGCTGAGGGTCTTGCCGGCCTTGAGCACCTGCTTGCCGAGGTGATCGTCGCCCCAGTCACGCTGGCGGAAGGGCGCGAAGTACACCTCCTGGATGTCCCAGGACGAAGCGTTCTCGATCTTGATCGTGGCGGCAACGGCCGGCAGGGCTTGCATGAACGAAACGGCCAGAGCGAGTGCAGCGAAGGCTTTCTTCATGAGATTGCGGGCCAGATCGACGAGGTAGGAGCGCCACATTGCGGGCCTGCGCGCCCCTCGTCAATGTCTGGCCCGACGTAAGCGCCAATTCAGTCACAAATCAGGCCGACCACAGATCGTCGTTGACGATGGTGCGCATGCCGGTCAGCACCAGCGCCCCATTGTCCAGTGCCGCACCGGACGGGTTGGTGAAGTCCATGTAGAAGGTTTCGTTGGCCTCTGGCTTGTTGTCGCCGACGATCTCCACCGCCACCACCGCCTTGGTCTGATTGGGATAGAACACCAGGGTGCCCTTGTTGGCCAGGTAGTCCTCACCGGCCTTGGCGGTGCCGTCACGGGTGGTGAAATTCAGACTGAACGTCTTGCCCGGGTCCTTGCGCGGCGAGGTCAGTTCGACCAGGAAGTAGGCGTTGGTGATACTCCCGGACTGCCCCTCGACGACCGTCTGCTTGACCTCCGACATCCGCGTCGGCGCGTCGCTGTAGCTGGCCCGGATCGCCTGGTCGATGAACTGCTGTTGGGCACTGACACGCTGCCAGGCGGCGATTTCACCGAAGCTGCTATTGAGGCTGTTGTCGATGTCCGGGTGCGCACTGCCCATGCTCAGGGTGCTGATGTAACTGGCGATACCGGCCACCTTGCCACCGATGAACGCCGGGCCACCGCTGTCACCGCTGCTGAGTATGCCCTCGCTCTGCCCCAGTCCGGTGTGCTTGAGGTTGAGGAAACGCCCCAGGGCGTCCTGGGCACTGCTGCCATTGTCGAAGTCGGCGATCAACTGGGTACCGGGTTTGGGTGCCCAGGGCATGATCGCACCCGCCTTGGCCTTGAGAGCCGAGGCGTCGGCATCGAACGTGTTGCTGGCCTTCTGACGGATCGGCGCCCCCGAGTAGCTGCTGGACATTCCCGCCGCACCGGTGCCCGGCTTGCCATAACCGACGAAGGTCATGGCTTGGCCAATCTCGTCGCTGGCCCGGTAGATGTCGTAGCGCTGGGCGGTGACCGGCGCATGGCCATTGAGCCAGACGATGGCCAGGTCGTTGTTCAGGCTGCTGGCGTCATAGCCCGGCAGGATCGTGGCCTTGCTCGATGTGAGGGTCTTGACCCCGGCGCTGGTCTCGAAGGTCACGGTGCTCGGCGCGCTGCCGTTCTTGAACAGATGCGCCGCAGTCAGGATCGCCTGGCCGCCGTAGAGCAACACGCCCGTTCCGTAGACACCTCCTGTGGAAACCTTTACGACGCCGTCATATCCCTGACCTGGCGCAGCCTTGTTGCGTGAATCGGCATAGGAGGTGACCGTGGAAACCATGAGCATGTACCGGGTGATGGCTTACCTGCATTGTGTCGGCGGCGCGACAACACGATTAAGGGTCGTCCGTCGGATTTGGAATCAATACGCCATTATTTATTTGGCCTGCCACCGAACGCCAGGGCATGTGCCGGGTCAGATCCCGACGCCTTGCGCCATGCCATGATCCCCCTGTCGTGTTAGGCTCCGCGCCCTTGTTGCGCACACCTGCCGGCAGGAATCTGAACGGCCTGGATGCCCGCCGGCGCTTCATGCCTGAAGCCCGGCCCTTTATTGAACCGAGATAGATCACAGAATGAAGATTGGCTTGAGTTGTACGGTCTGGGCAGGCGGCGAACGCGCCGGCCACCTGGATGGCATCGGTACCTATTCGCGCGCCCTGTGGGGTGGCCTGAACGACCTCACCCAGCAGACCGGCGACCAGCTCATCCCCTACGCCTTCGGCCGTGACCTGCCGCACATGGCCTGCGGTACGCCGCGCCAGCTGGCCGAACGCTTCCCGGTGCATGCCCTGCTCAGCGGCATTCTCAAGCTGCCCCTGGCCAACTCCCGGGCCATCGCTGGCGAAGTCGAGCTGTTCCATGCCACGGACCACCATATTCCGCGCATCGCCGGCGTACCGACCGTGGCCACGGTGATGGACGTGATCCCGATGCTGCACCCGGAATGGATCAAGAACGACCTGCGCAGCCTCAAGAGCTGGCTGTTCAAGACCGCGATCCGCAAGGCCGACCACATCATCACCATCTCCGAATACAGCAAGCAGGACATGGTCGAGCACCTGGGCATCGCCCCGTCGCGCATCAGCGTCACGCCGCTGGGCGTAGAGCCGGTGTACTTCAAGCGTATCGACGCGGCGCACAAGCAGGCGGTGCTCGACAAGCATGGCCTGAAGCCCGGCTTCTTCCTGTTCGTCGGCACCCTGCAGCCACGCAAGAACCTGCCGCGCATCCTCCAGGCCTTCAAGCAACTGCCCGCCACCGTGCGCCAGGAGCACCCGCTGGTGATCGTCGGCCGCGACGGCTGGAACAACGAAGAGCTGCTGCCGCAGTTGGCCGCCCTGCAACAGCAGGGCGAAGGCCGCTGGCTCAGCTACCTGCCGCAAGACGAAGTGATGGCCCTGCTGCAGAGCGCCGCCGCCCTGACCTTCCCGTCGCTGTACGAAGGCTTCGGCCTGCCGGTGATCGAAGCCTTCGCCGCGCAGTGCCCGGTGCTGGCGTCCAACAGCACCTCGGTACCGGAAGTCGCCGGCGAGGCCAGCTGGGCCGTGGACCCCTACGACGTGGACAGCATCAGCAGTGCCATGCAGGCGTTACTGGAGCAGGATGCGTTGCGTGAAGAGAAGGTTCGCCTGGGCCTGGAGCGTGCGCACCAGTACACCTGGAAGGAATGCGCGCGGCAGACCCTGGAGATCTACCGCCAGGTGCGCGGCTGAAGCGGATGAAGCCGATACTGGCCAGTTAGGTCGCTCCAGCAAAGTCCGAGAATGCCTGACAGGCCTGTATGCGCCTAAAGCCCCTGTCGATTCCCGGCAGGCCCGGCACCTGAAGAGCTGCCGGGCCTGCCAAGGGCTTACTTGGCCAGACGCCCGTAACGGTCTTCGAAACGTACGATGTCGTCTTCGCCCAGGTACGAGCCGGACTGCACTTCGATCAGTTCCAGCGGCACCTTGCCGGGGTTGGACAGCGAGTGCTTGACGCCCAGTGGGATGTAGGTGGACTGGTTCTCGGAGAGGATCAGTTCCTGGTCGTCGCAGATCACTCTGGCGGTACCGGACACCACGATCCAGTGCTCGGCGCGGTGGTAGTGCATCTGCAGCGACAGGCACTCGCCCGGGCGCACGAAGATACGCTTGACCTGGTAGCGCTCGCCCATGTCGATGGTGTCGTAGTGACCCCATGGACGGTTGACCAACGGATGGGTGACGAACTCCGGCCGCGCCTCGTTCTGCAGACGCTTGACCACTTCCTTGACCTGCTGGCTGTCGTGCTTGTTGGCGACCAGTACGGCGTCCTTGGTCTCGATGACGATCAGGTCCTCGACGCCCACGGTGGCCACCAGGCGGTGATGCGACTGCACCAGGCAGTCCTTGGTGTCGATGGCCAGCACGTCGCCTTCCAGACGGTTGGCGTTCTCGTCATGCGGGCCGACGTCCCAGATCGCCGCCCAGCTGCCCAGGTCGTTCCAGCCGGCATCCAGCGGTACCACCAGGCCGGCATCGGTGTGCTCCATCACCGCGTAGTCCACCGACTCGTCGTCGCACAGCGCGAACTGCTCGGCCGGCACATGGGTGAAATAGCTGTCGACCTGCGCCTGCTGCAGGGCCACGCGGCAGGCACTGAGGATGTCCGGGCGGTGACGTTGCAGCTCGGCGATGAACTTCGAGGCGCGGAACATGAACATGCCGCTGTTCCACAGGTAGGCGCCCGAGGCCAGGTATTCGGCGGCCAGCTCCGGCGAGGGCTTTTCCTTGAACGCCGCGATGGCGAAGCCGCCCTGCTCGATGGCCTGGCCACACTGGATGTAGCCAAAACCGGTTTCCGCGTGGGTCGGGGTAATGCCGAAGGTCACCAGGCGGCCAGCCTCGGCGTGGGCCTGGGCGACCTGCACGGCGGCGCGGAAGGCCTGCTCGTCATGAATGTGGTGGTCGGCGGCCAGCACCAGCAGCACCGGGTCGCTGCCGTCGGCAATGGCCTGCAGCGCCGCCAGGGCGATGGCCGGCGCGGTGTTGCGGGCCAGCGGCTCGAGGATGATGCGCTGGCTGGTGATCTGCGCCACGCGCAGCTGCTCGGCGACGATGAAGCGGTGGTTCTCGTTGCTCACCACCAGGGCCGGTGCGTGCTCCAGGCCGTCCAGGCGCGCCAGGGTGCGCTGGAACATGGTTCCCTGGTCCTGACCGTCCAGCGCCAGAAACTGCTTGGGAAAGCTCTGCCGCGACAGCGGCCACAGACGCGAACCGCTACCACCAGCCAGGATTACGGGGGTGAACATAGATACTCCATTCTGATAGCACGCGGGCATGCGAAGCGCCGCATTATCCGGGGGCTGCCAGGGGGATGCAATAACAGTCGGCAGGCTGTTCAGGGCCTGGGGGCGTGGATTTTCTGGCCTTGAGGGGGGTGCCTGCGTGGTGGCCCGGTGAAGGAGCAGGCTTGCTCGCCAAAAGACCTGCCGCGGTGTGAAAGCCATTCGCGAGCAAGCTCGCTTCGGCAAGGTGAACGAGCCGCCCTGCGCCGCTGCGCCCACCATGACGAACGGCGGGAACATTGGATCCATGCTTGAGTCCAACGTCGCGTTTTCTTACGCCATTGTGTCAATTTCGATACAAGGGCCTGGTTCACGCGTTACAGCATTAAGGACGATCCATGGCCACGCTGAAACTTCATCAACCCATCAATATGACCACGCTGCAGGCCTGGGATGGCGAGTTCACCATCGCCGACAGCACGCATATCAGGGCCACCGATGGGGTAAGAACCCAGGATTATTTCGGCACCTTCCAATACAGCAATGACGACTTGAGCGGCGGCACCCTGACGTCCACGGTCGCCTACCAGAACGGCCTGTATTACGAAGTCACCGACCTGAACATCGATGCCCTGACCATGGCCGGGTACATCAATGACTTCGACTTCAAGGGTGCCTTGAACGAAGTACTCAAGGGCAACGACACTCTGATCGGCTCGGACGGCAACGATGTTCTGACCGGAGGCGCCGGCAATGACCACTTCGACGGCGGTGCGGGCCTGGACACCGTCGCCTATAGCAACGGCCGCGCGAACGTCACCGCCACGGCGGCCGACGGCGGCTACGTGCTGCAGATGCCAGGCAAGACCGACACCCTGGTGAACATCGAGCGGGCCAGCTTCGGCGACGGCTCGACCCTGGCCCTGGACGTCGGCCAAGGCCAGAACGCCGGTGCCGCCTACCGCCTGTACCAGGCGGCCTTCGACCGCAAGCCGGACACCGGCGGGTTGAAATACTGGATCAACGACCTGGATAAGGGCGCCAGCCTCCAGCAAGTGGCCAAAGGCTTCGTCGACAGTGCCGAATTCAAGCAACTCACCCCGGCCACGGACAACAAGTCGATCATCAACAGCTTCTACCAGCACGTGCTGCATCGCGACGCCGATGCCGGTGGCTTCCAGTACTGGGAAGACGCCATGGCCAAGGGCATGACCGCCAGTGAAGTGCTGGTGTCGTTCTCCGAAAGCGCAGAGAACCTGAACAACACCGCCGCCGACCTCAATGGCGGGCTGTGGCTGGTCTGATCGCCCTCTTCACCCTTACCTTCAACTGCAATCGGGACAAGGAGTCTCCATGGCAACTATTAGCTACAAAAGCCCTTTCGACGCCACCGACCTGGATCGCGCCTCCCATGCGGGCGTTAATGGGCAGGTCGTCAGCAGCAACAGCATGCGCATCGTCTACGCCGATGGCGCCTACAAAGCTGAAGTCAGCGGCTTTCTCGGCTCGGGTAATCCCCAGGTCGACAAATTCACCGGTGTCTCCTACTCGAAGAACGACGTCGTGTTTCTCAGCGTCACTGGCCTGGATATCAAGGTGGCCGACGCATCGAGCACCACGTCGTTCTATGACGGTGACGACACCTACCGGGGCTCGGCAGGCAACGACCAGTTCATCGCTTCGCTGGGTAACGACACCTACTTCGGCGGCGAGGGTACCGACACCGTTCACTACAGCGCGCTGAGCAGCGACTTCAAAGTCGACTCCCTGGGCAGCAACCTGACCAACATCGAAGGCCTGGGCAAGAAAGACACCCTGTTCAGCGTCGAGCGCGTGCACTTCACGCAGGACGACAAGACCGTGGCTCTGGACGTCGGCCAGTGGCAGAACGCCGGTGGCGCCTACCGCCTGTACCAGGCCGCCTTCGATCGCAAGCCGGATATGACCGGCCTGAAATACTGGATCGGCGACCTGGACAACGGCGCCACCCTGCAACAAGTGGCCCAGGGCTTCGTCGACAGCGCCGAGTTCAAGAAGCTCAACCCCGGCACTGACAACAAGTCCATCATCAACAGCTTCTACCAGCACGTGCTGCACCGCGATGCCGACGCCGACGGCTTCAAGTACTGGGAAGACTCCATGGCCCAGGGCATGAGCGCCAGCGAGGTGCTGGTGTCGTTTTCCGAAAGCCAGGAAAACATGAACAACGCCGCAGCCGACCTCAATGGCGGGTTGTGGCTGGTGTAACCCTGCACAGGGTTTAAAAACGGTGGGAGCGAGCTTGCTCGCGAACGAGCCGCTACCGGAATCCTTCAACCGGCCGCTCCCACAGCGCCAGGCGCTTGGCCAAGTGCCATCACTTGCCTGTATCATGTCTGATACAAATCCTCACCCTACGATGCCACCGGCAGCGCGTTCATCGCGCAGAGCCTGCTGAGCTTCGATGCATCTTCATTACCTCGGAAAAGGACGCCCAGGATGGCTCGTGTCACCTTCAATAAACCTTTCACGGCCAATGACCTGCTCATCGCCACCAATGCCGGCTACTTTGGCACTCTGGTTGCCCAGAGCAGCACCCACGTGAAAGTTGTCTACGGTAACTACTCGGCAGAAATGTTTGGCTGGTCGCTTTCGAGTAGCGTGCGCTACGCGGTGGTCGATAGCCTGGTCTATTCGAAGAATGGCGAGCCTTTCGCGACCATCACCGGCATGAACCAGCACCTCAATGACAGCAACCCGGCCGCCTACTTGTATGGCGATGATGTCTATACCGGTTCATGGGGTAACGATCATTTCTACGCCTGGCCGGGTAATGACTATTACGATGGCGGCAGCGGTATCGACACCGTTCATTACAATGCACAGGCCAGTGAACTGACCGTGGTCAATAACGGTAACTTCTACGCCGTGGGCATCTGGAACAAAGTCGACACCCTGGTCAATATCGAACGCATCCAGTTGGGCGATGACGGCGCCGTCATGGCCCTGGATGTCGGTCAATGGCAGAACACCGGCGGCGCCTACCGTCTTTACCAGGCGGCCTTCGACCGCCAACCCGACATGGCCGGGCTCAAGTACTGGGTCGCGGACCTGGACAGAGGCGTCAGCCTGCAGCAGGTGGCCAAAGGTTTCGTCGACAGTGCCGAATTCAAGGCCCTGAACCCTGGCAACGATACCGCGTCGATCATCAACAACCTCTACCTCAATGTTCTGCACCGCCAGGCCGATGTCGATGGCTTCAATTATTGGAAAGACTCCATGGCCAAGGGCATGACCACCAGCGAGATACTGGTGTCGTTCTCTGAAAGTGCGGAAAACATCAATAACGTCGCCGCTGATCTTAATGGTGGGCTGTGGCTGGTGTGATGCCACAGGAAAGAAGGTGACATCGTGTCAGTAGCAATGGGCTGAATAGTGCGTAACTCGCAACTTCAATGAACCCCGAAAGCGATGCTATAAACAGCCATCCTCCTTCTGCTACTAGAGAGCCATCTACCCATGGTTTCGAGCGTCACCGGCTACACCGATACACGTAACCGAGCATGGACCAACGAAGGCTACGACGGTGTCGTGTTGCTCACCGTGGGCAACTACCAGGGCAGTGGCGCCCTGCTGTACGGCGGGCGCGCGGTACTGACGGCGGCTCACCTGTTCGAGGACGGCGTCAATTCCGCCCAAGTGACCTTCCAGACCGCTACGGGCACGCAGACCCTGGCCAGCAGCAAGGTGTGGATCCACCCGGCCTATGACGCCGTGAACACCAACAACGACCTGGCAATCGTCTGGCTCACCGACCAGGCCCCCGCAGCGGCCAACCGCTACGACCTGTACCGCAGCAGTGACGAAGTCGGCCAGACGATGACGCTGGTCGGCTATGGCCTGCCGGGCACAGGTGCCACGGGAACGTTGACGAATTACGGTGGCGCACCGATTCGCCAGAAAGCCAGCAATACCTTCGACAGCGATGTCGGCAGGCTTACTACGGTATATGGCAACGACCTGAGCTGGGCGCCGCAGGCCGGTACGCAGTTGCTGGCCGATTTCGATAACGGCAGAAGCACCAACGATGCCCTGGGCCGCCTGCTGGGTCTGAGCAATACCGGCCTGGGCAGCAACGAAGGCATCATCACACCTGGCGATAGCGGCGGCCCTGCATTCATCGCTGGCAAGGTAGCGGGGGTCGCCAGCTATATCACTTCGCTGAGCACCTCAACCACGCACCCCGACATCGATAATCAGATCAACAGCAGCTATGGCGAGATCGCTGCCTGGCAGCGGGTCAGCGCCTACCAGCAGGTCATCGACCAGACCCTGCGCGCCAACCAGCCCGGTGCACCGACCCGTGCCGATCAGGTACAGAGCCATATCATCGAAGGCGACAGCGGCCTGAGTCTGGGCTATTTCTGGATATCGCTGCCTTTTGGCCGCCCCAATCCCAGCCAGCCGTTGAGCGTCACCTATGCCACCCGTGACGGCACGGCCAAAAGCGGTGAAGACTACTTGGCCAGCAGCGGCACTCTGGTGTTCTACCCCGGTGAAGACCATGTGGCATTGCCAGTGGAAGTCATCGGCGACACCACGCCCGAACAGGATGAATACTTCTTCCTCGACGTGACCAGCCAGGGTAACGGCAGTATCAGCCCCATCACCCTGAGTGCCATCCGTATCATCGTCAACGACGATGTCTTGGCCTGAGCGCCCAGGGCACATTTCCCCAGAGCTGCTGTCATACACCGCGCATTCGAATATGCCATGCAGGGCCGGGCGTCAGAGCCTGTTACAATGCCGCGCTTTACCAGGCCCGGTGCAAGCCGCCCCGCAGTGGCATTGACCTGCGCCCTACCCCATGACCAGCGCGCCCTGCGGGCGATTCGACACACGCCGGAAATGACCTACCTGACAAAGAGTTGCATGCATGCTTGAAGTGGAAAACGTCTGCAAGGAGTTCAAGCTCTATAACAGACCCTGGCACAGACTCAAGGAAATCGTCCTGCGCCGCAGCTTCCACCGCACCCACCGGGCCCTGGACGGGATTTCGTTCAAGGTCGCCAAAGGCGAGACCCTGGGCATCCTGGGGCGTAACGGCGCGGGCAAGTCGACCCTGCTGAAGATGCTCAACGGTGTGCTGCTGCCCGATGCCGGCAAGATCCACCTCAGCGGCCGGGTCACCGGCCTGCTGGAGCTGGGCACCGGTTTCGACCCCAACCTCAGCGGCCTGCAGAACATCACCGGCAACGGCCTGCTGCTGGGCATGACCCGCGAGCAGATCGAAGAGCGCCGCCAGGCCATCGTCGAGTTCTCCGAGCTGGGGCAGTTCATCCACGAGCCGATCCGCACCTACTCCTCGGGCATGAACATGCGCCTGGCGTTCTCCATCGCCATCCATGCCGACCCGGAAACCTTTCTGATCGACGAAGCCCTGTCGGTGGGCGACGGCCACTTCCAGCAGAAGTGCATGCGCCGCATCAAGGAGTTCCGCGCCCGGGGTGGTTCGATCATCTTCGTGTCCCACGACCTCAACGCGGTGAAGATGATCTGCGACCGCGCCATCGTGCTCAGCGAGGGCAAGGTGGTCGCCGACTGCAGCCCTGAAGACGCGGTCAACGTCTACAACCAGCTGCTGGGCGCCGACGACGAAGAAGAGTACAGCGAACGTCCGGTGAACGAGGCCGGTTATGGTTCGCGCCAGGCCGTGCTCGAAGCGGTCAGCTTCATCGGCCAGGCTTCGCAGAGCAACATCCTGGCCAGCGGCGACACCGGCGTGCTGGACGTGACCATCGCCGCCCAGGCCGACCTGCCCGACGTGGCCCTGGGCCTGATGATCCGCGACCGCTTCGGCCAGGACATCTACGGCACCAACAGCCATTACCTGGAACACCCGATCGCCCTGCAGCGCGGTGAGCGACGCCACTTGCGCTACCGCCTGCCGATGCGCCTGGCCCCAGGCAAATACACCATTACCCTGGCCCTGCACGAAGGGGCCGACCACACCACCCATTGCTACCACTGGCGTGACAACGCCATTGGCTTCGAAGTGGCGGGCATCAACGGCCCCTTCTTTGGCGGTGTGTGCAACCTGGAACCGGAACTCCAGGAAATCGCCCTGCCCTCCTCGACCCTGAATGGAACCTCGCGTAATGCTCATACCCAATAATCCGGATCTCGACTTCCAAGAGCTCAACCGTCGTATCGAGGCCGAGGTCGAGCGTTACAAACACAAAGCCGCCGATCGCCCGCTGCCGGCTTTCAACCCGCAGCCCTCGAACAACCACGACCGCCCGTACAGCTGGCTGCAGCTGGTTCAGCTCGAGGACGAGGCGCTGGTACGCGCCGCCTTCCCGACCCTGCTGGGGCGCAAGGCCGAGAGCGAGGAACTGCAGCGCTACCTCAACCGGCTGCGCTCGGGCTGGGACAAGTTCGAGATCCTCGCCGAGCTGCGCGACTCGCCGGAAGGCGTGCGCCAGAACACCCCGGTCGAGGGCCTGCGCCGCGCGCGCATGAAGAACCGTATCCGGCGCATTCCGGTGCTGGGCAAGCTGGCCATGACCCTCTACGGCCTGCTGCAGAGCGAACAGCGCAACCGCTACTACGTGGCCCGCCTGGACCTGCTGGCACGGCAGAACCGCCTGCAGGTCAGCGAGCTGCATACCCTGCGTGACCTGAGCAACGCCCACGCCAGCCTGCTCGATGACCACCAGACCTATGCCGAACAGCAAAGCCTGGCGCTGCAGCAGCAGGACCAGGCGCTGCACCGCCAGGCAGACGAAATCCGTCGCCTGGAAAGCGAGCTGCAGGAGGCCAGGAGCGTGCAGCAGGAACTGCGCATGCGCCTTCAGCAGCTGGAGCGCCAGCCGCGTACCGTCATGGCCGCCCCAGGCGAAGCCCAGGCTGTCGTGGCCGTACCCGAGATGCAGCACCAGAGCGGCATCCCGGATAGCTTCTACCTGGCCTTCGAGAACCGTTTCCGTGGCGCGGCCGAGACCATTCGCGAACGGCAGGCCTACTACCTGCCGATCATCGACAGCGTCGCGCCGCTCAAAGCCGGCCTGCCGCTGGTGGACATCGGCTGCGGGCGTGGCGAATGGCTGCAGCAGCTGCCTGAACACTGCGCACGCATCGGCATCGACCTCAACTCGATGAACGTGCAGACCTGCCTGGACCAGGGCCTGACCGCCCACCAGCAGGACGCCCTGGTGTGGCTGGCCAACCAGCCGGAGAACAGTCTGGGTGCGGTGAGCGCCTTCCACGTCATCGAGCACCTGAGCTTCGAGCAGTTCAACACCCTGCTCGACGAGTGCCTGCGCGTGCTGGCGCCCGGCGGCATGATCATCTTCGAGACCCCCAACCCGGAGAACATCGCCACCGCCGCGCACTACTTCTGGATGGACCCGACCCACCTGTCGCCGCTGCCGCCGGCCTTCACCGAGTTCCTGGTGCAGTTCAAGGGCTTCGACCAGGTGCAGATCCACCGCCTGCAACCGATTCCCGAAGAGCACCACGTTCACGAAGACAGCGAAGCCGCACGGCGCATCAACGCACTGTTCTACGGGGCGCAGGACTATGCCGTGGTCGCGATCAAGAGCCTGACATGACCTCACTGCGTATCGATCAATTTGCCGCCACCGTCGCGGCCGGCGATGGTGTGACCAACGGCCTGCTGTTCACCCGCAGCCTGTTGCGCAGCCTGGGCTACCAGTCGGACATCTACAGTTTTTCGATTCCAGCCGCACTGAAGGGCGAAGTCCTGAAGGCTCGCGGCTTTCAGGACTCGACCTGCGACCTGTTGCTGTACCACCACTCGATGGGCCACGACCATGGGCCCTGGTTGCTCGACCAGCAGTGCCGCAAGGCCATGGTCTACCACAACATCACCCCGCCGGCGTTCTTCCCCAAGGACAGCGACCTGCGTCGTTATGCGCAACTGGGCCTGGAACAGCTCAGAGACTGGCGTGACCAGTTCATCCACGCCTTGGCGGACTCGCCGCTGAACCAGAGCGAACTGGTAGAGGCTGGCTACCCGCATACCCAGACCTTGCCGCTGCTGGTCGACTCCCTGCGCCTGGAAGGTCCCACGACCATGCCCGGCTTCATGGCCAGGCAAACCGGGCACTTCTATCTGGCGGTCGGGCGGCTGGCGGAAAACAAGCGCCAGTTCCTGTTGATCGAAGCCTTTTACCACCTGCTGCAGTTGCAGAAAGACCAGGGCCAGCAAACACCGCAGCAGCGGCTGATTCTGGTCGGCGGCACCACCAGCGAGCACTACGCCCAGGGTCTTGAGCAGTACATCTTCGATCTTGGCCTGCAGGGCCAGGTGCTATTGGCCGGTAAGTGCTCGGAACCTGAGCTGCGCTGGCTTTACCGGCATGCCCGGCAGTACTGGTGCGCCAGTGCCCACGAGGGCTTCTGCATGCCGCTGCTGGAGGCGAACCACGCTTCGCTGCCGGTGGTCACCCAGGCACGCTCGAACATTCCCGATACCTTGGGCGAAGGCGGCCTGCTGATCGACAGCGACGACCCGGTGGTCTTCGCGGCGGCCTGCAACCTGCTGGAAACCGAACCCGGCCTGCGCGACAAGACCATCGCCGCCGGGCTGCGCAACCTGCAGCGCTACGAGCGCGAGAACCTCAAGCAGCAGCTGCAGCAATGGCTGGACCAGCTCGGACTCTCATCATCCAGTGACGGAGTGAAAACCTGATGCCACGCGTGTTACTGACGGGCGCCAACGGCTTCGTTGGCAAGATCCTCACCCAGCGTCTGCGTGACGCCGGCTACCATGTGACCGCCCTGAGCAGTAGCGAACCACAGCCCGGCCACGCCGCCGACCAGCAGTGGGTCTGCGACATCCGCGATGCCGACGGTATCCGCCAGGCAGTGGCCCAGGTGCGGCCCAGCCATGTGATCCACCTGGCGGCAGTGTCCCATGTGCCGACCAGCTTCCAGGATCCGCTGGGCACCTGGCAGACCAACGTAATGGGCAGCATGAACCTGCTCGAGGCCCTGCGCCTGGAGGCGCCGGAGGCCTTCGTGCTGTTCTCCAGCTCCTCGGAGGTGTATGGCGCGGCGTTCAAGTCCGGCGAGGAAGTCGACGAATACACCCGCTGCCAGCCACTGAACCCCTACGCAGCGAGCAAGGTGGCCGCCGAAAGCGCCTTCAACGAATACTTCCGCCAGGGCCTCAAGGGTGTCATCGCACGGCCGTTCAACCACATCGGTGCCCAGCAGAGCCCCAACTTCGTCACCGCCTCCTTCGCTCGCCAGATCGCCCTGATCGAGGCAGGCCAGCAGGAGCCGGTGCTCAAGGTCGGCAACCTGGAAGCCAAGCGCGATTTCCTCGACGTGCAGGACGTGTGCAGTGCCTACCTGGAACTGCTCAAGCTGGCCGACAGCACGCAGGAATACCCGCGCTGCATGAACATCGCCAGCGGCCGTTCGCTGAAGATCCGCGAAGTGCTGGACACGCTGCTGAGCCTGAGCCAGGCCAGCATCCAGGTCGCCCAGGACCCGGAACGCCTGCGCCCTTCGGACATCCCGGTGGCCATCGGCAACAGCACCGCGCTGACCCGCAGCACCGGTTGGCAACCGCAGATCCCGCTGCAGCAGACCCTGCGCGAGCTGCTCGACTACTGGCGGCAACAAACGGTCTGAAGCCGCCCGCTTCCCGAGCAAGCTCGCTCCAACAAAATCGCAGGGCCTGACACTGCCTTCAGGCCCGGCCCGTGGGAGCGAGCTTGCTCGCGAAAAGGTCTGGTGCAGCGTTGAGCCCTTCGCGAGCAAGCTCGCTCCAACAATCCT